>JAITAZ010000650.1 GCA_031283825.1 Planctomycetaceae bacterium
CTAATTTTCTGCAATTTTTCTGCGTTTTCTGCGTTAAAATTTTTTATCAAATTTAAACGCAGAATACGCAGAATATCGCAGAAATAAGCCGTTATAAATATTCCGCTGATATATTACAAAAAATTCTGTAACCGTTCTCGGTTTTTAAATTCGGAATTTAAAAAACCTTTGAATGTTAAAAAACGTCAGAAAATATTGTAGATTTTCTGTAAATTACCATAAAGACGTATGTACTTTTTTTGACAAAATCATTATAATCGTTACGGAAATTTAATTAGTTCTATATAACCGCAAAAAAATTGATTTTAACTCATAAAGCTTTTTTTTTACGCCGAATGTTACCGATATGCTCGGAAATATACTTTACATATCGTAAAATTTTCAAAAAATATAATTAAAACATAAAATCAATTAACTCTAACAAAAAATCGTAACAATAATTCAAAAAATTCAAAATTTCAACCGCCGTAGGTCACACTACGCTTGACTAACGGTTAATAATTTCATCCGTCCACGATGAAAAAAACCTAAACAAGGAGATACCAAAAATGAAAACTTTTAAAAACCTTTTCAAACACCTCGCACAACTCAATAATACACTCGGTTTGATAGTCCAACTCTCAATCGTCGCGTCAATTATTACAGCAATTGCCGCCACAACACTACTCGCCAACCCAAATCTAAACGGAAATATCGACAATACCACAAACAATTCAACCAAAAACTCAATCACAGAATACGATTTTTATATCACCCCAGATAAAACCAGTTACATCGCTCTCGGTATCAACGTCCAGCCAATTCAAACCAACTCAATAAACGAAATCGTATTTCTCGTCGATACCTCCGCAAGCCAATCAGGTCAAACACGAACCGATACTATCGAAACTCTAAAAGCTACCATCAATAACCTGCCCGAAAACTCATTAGTACAAATCCTCGCAATGGACGTCGAAACTACCGCTCTCACCAATTCATTCGTCGGCAAAAATTCAAACGAACTCAATAACGCAATCAAAAAATTACAACGCCGAATCCCTCTCGGCGCAACAGACCTCAAAAAAGGAATCGAAACCGCCCGAAATACTTTCAACCCCAATAATAATACAACTTCAATAAAACGAAACGTCGTATATCTCGGCGACGGAAGAAGTATGGCGAAAAATATCTCGCCGCCAGAATTTATAAACGAAATTAAAAATTACGCCGAACAAAAAATTCCTTTCACCGCCTGCACAACAAACCCCATCTACGACGCCAACTTAATCGCCGCATTCGTAAATCACACCGGAGGTAATTTCATCGACTTCAACTCAAACATAAAAAACGAAATCGAAAAAGCCCGAAAAAACGCCGATGAACAAAATCTCAAAAATATCGAATTGCCAAACTTCGGAAATATCGCCGGAAAACAATTGTCCGATTCAATTAACGCAACCGTCGTCTGGATCGATCAACTATCCTGCAACTTCCCCAATAGCTGGGAAATATTCCCCGCAAATCTCCAACCAATCCGAAGCGACCGCGAAACTATCATCCTCGCAAAAACAAATACAGAAAACATAATACCATTCAACCTAAAACTTAAAGGTAATACAATCGATAACGACGTCAACCTGTCATGGCAAATTTCGCCAAATAAAAAACAAACGCTGCCAGACGGTAGAATAATCAAAAACGGTAAACAATTTCTCGCCGGAATCGTCGAAAACGCAAGCCGCGACGGTGGTTTAATGCTGCCAATCGTTGACGGTAAATCGCTAAATATTCTGCATGATAATTTTATCGAAAATATCGATTCACAACTCAATAAAGCAAAAGTATCACTCGAAACCGGTAATCCGAAACAAGCAATGCCTATACTCGAAAATGTCTTAAAACTCGATCCGGGAAACAAAACCGCTGTACGCTACCTCGAAGTCGCTCGACACGACGACACAACAAATACCGTAACATTCGCCGGAGCATCCGATCCCATCGCTATCCTAAACAACAATAATAACGATACTTCAAACAACGCCTCACAAAACGACACGACAAAATTACCAACAATGGTTGACGCTTCAATTATCGAAAGATCAATCTCCGCTCAAAAAATCCAAAACGAAGTAAACGTAATACTAAATAAATCCGCAAACACAATGCGAATCGATCCAGTCGGAACAGAACAAAATATCAGACTAATGATGACTTCCATCCGCGAAAATCCAACACTCGAACCACATCACCGAAATATGCTGCTCGATAGACTCGGAAACGCACTAAAACAAACCGAAAACGAAAAATTCCACGAAAACATAAGACATACTCAAGCACAAGCAAATCTTTACGCTCAACAAGTTAACCTCGAACAAGCCAGCTCAATACTCGAAGCCGACGAAAGAGCAATTCAAATCTTCAACCGATTTAACGCCCTCATGGAAGCCGACGAGTACAGAACCGCAACATCAGTAGCTGAAAACGCTATGGAATTACTGCCGGAAGCAACCGCCCCAACTACCGCGCACCGACTCGCAATGATGACCTCTTACATCGTAGAATATAATGAATTACGACACAAAAGACATGTCGGATTCATTGAATCATACATGGTGCTTGAGCGGTCGTTTATTCCTATTCCAGAAGAACCGCCTATTACGTATATCGACCCTGAACAATGGCTTATACTCAAAGCACGCCGAAAAGACCGCTACGAAGTCTCCGACCTCAAAGAAGTTACTCCAGCAGAACAACGCTTGAGAGACGCTCTCGAAAAATCAATCGACATAACCGTCGGAACAAGCGACGCCGATAATACACTCGCATCGCTAGTTGAACAAATCAAAAAACAAACTGATGAAAAAATAAACGTAAGAATCGATCCAAAACTACAAGACGACGGCGTAACAAGCAGCACAACTATCGCTTCAGAACCGGTAAGCTATCAAGGAGTTAAATGTCGGAATATACTCAAATCAATTCTCGGCGGAATGATGGGCGCAGACGTTTCTTTTTGCATAGATGACGAAGTTTTACTAATCACTAAAGCCGATACAGCAAAAAAACGCATGACCTCAAAAGTTTATCCAATTGGAGACCTCGCAGTTAGTCCAGCACCAATAGGCGGAATGGGAATGATGGGAGGTATGGGCATGATGGGAGGAATGGGCGGAGGAATGATGGGAGGAATGGGAGGCTACGGCGGAGGAATGATGGGAGGAATGGGCGGCTACGGCGGAGGAATGATGGGAGGAATGGGCGGTTACGGCGGAGGAATGATGGGAGGAATGGGAGGATATGGCGGAGGAATGGGCGGCTACGGCGGAGGAATGTATTCTATTCCCGCTGAAAATATTAAACGACCAGCAAACGGCGTTAAACCTGTAGTCGGCAATGATAACAGAAATTCAATTCCAGCCGTAAAACAACAAGCTGATTCGACTCCTAACAATAACAATTTGACCCATAACCAAAACGCAACTCAAAAAGTTGGCGTTGCTTCGAGTAGTAATTCATCTTTGTCAGCTAAAGCAACAACGTCGTCAATGTCGTCGTCGGCAAAATCGGCGGGAGTATCGTCTTCGGCAAAATCGTCCTCAACTGTATCGAAACAGCCGCGAATCGTAACTGAAAAAGGCTGGAGCAGCACAAATAAAAGTTTGCCTATTTCAATATCGAAAAGAGGAATGGAAGCAGTTAAAAACGCGAAAGCCGCCAACGACATTGACGCTTTTTGGGAAAATTTCTTTGCTAATAATTCAGTTGACGAAAATTACATTCGTGAAATTGTTAGTATTCTTAAAGATGAATTGAGTCCGCTGAATCCGAAAGAAAAACGAGCGCTGGCGGCGTCTCAACTTTCTAGTTTTTTGGAATCGGCAATTCTTGCGGATAAAGTTAGTCCTTGGATGTATGAAGCGTTGGCGTTAGCACTTTATGTTAAAGGCGCGTCTAAAGCTGAACTTGAGCGAGCGGTTTTGTCGGCGGCGGATTTTTGTAATGACGTCGAAGATTTAATGAATGTTGCAATGTTTATGCAAACTATTGGATTACATGATCGAGCGTTTGTTTTGTTCTGGCAAGCGTTGGAATCTGCGCCGCCGTTATTCGAATATTATGCCGCCGCGTTCAGATTAGCGGAAAGCATGTATTTACGCGATAATAAATACTTATCTGAACAGCAGATAAAGGGCGGTGAAAATGCGCTTTGTTTGGCGTCTCTTGCAATAATCTCGATAGAGTGGGACGGAGAAAGCGGTGCAAAATTGATTCAACGTGCTAACGATGCTATGGATAATTTGAAAATCAAGATGGAAAAAGAAGGTCGTTTTACGGAATCGCTTTTGCTTGCAAACAGTGTAAAAGAAGCGAGGTTACGAGATTGCGTAGTTACGGTAGAATGGACGGGCAACGCTGGAGTGAGTATTTCAGTTATTGAGCCGACAGGTAGTTGTTGCTGGTTTTTGAATCCCAAGACGCTTTCTGGCGGAACGTTAAAATCGAATCCGTTCAAAGATGGCGGGGTGTTGACGGAAAAATCTGGTAAAAAACAAGTTTCGTATATTTGTCCGCGAGGATTTAATGGAACGTATCAGGTGGTAATTCATAAAGACTGGGGTAAATTGGCAAACGGAATTGTAAATGTAAAGGTTGACACGACGGTTGTTTCGGGTCAATCGTTTTCGGACAAGGCGGATAATTTTAACGAACAAGTCGAGCAAGTCGAAGAAGTTACGTTTGATTCATCGGAGTCGATTAAGTCTAAAGGCGATTTTCGAGCTTATCCAATTGGCGATTCGAGTGGCGGCGTGATAGTAACTTTTGACTTGAATGAAGGACGACGTTTAGAAAATATTGAGCAAGCGAAACTTGATATTGCTGAAATTCGGGCGAATGTTGCGAGAAAGGCGTTAACTCAATTTAATATTTTGCGTAGGCTTAAAAACGACGCGGTATTAGCTCA
>JAITAZ010000599.1 GCA_031283825.1 Planctomycetaceae bacterium
TCTTTTATTCAATTCTTCGTTTGAACATGAACGCGGCGGCGGAAAGAGTCACAATCGATAATAATATTAACGGAATACAATTCAATAATACCTCGCTCACTTCCATCCCCCTCATAAATACACCCTTCACTATAACTAAATACCAACGAACCGGATTCATCACCGTAATATATTGCATCCATAACGGCATGTTCTCAACCGGAGTCGTAAAACCTGAAAGCATCACCGACGCCGGAAGAACCAATATCACCCCAAGTATCGCTTGCTGCTGAGTCATAGATAACGAACTAATAAATAACCCAACACCAACTACCGAACATAAAAATAAATCTATCGATAATACCAACACAAAAAAAGAACCACAAAACGGTATCCCAAAAATAATCACCACCGCAAAAAACATCAACATCGCCGAACACGTCGCCAAAAATACTACCGAAATCGTCTTGCCCGCCAATATCTCAAATGGAGTTAAAGGCAAAACCAAAAGCTGCTCAAACGTCCCCATCTCCCGCTCCCGCGCTATCGAAAGACTCGCTATAAGAATACCTACCACCGTCGCTAATACACAAATCAACGACGGCGCAGTCGTCCTAACCGGATCAAGATTAACATTAAACCAATGACGAATAATTACATCAACTCCAGCTCGATTCAATGACACAACTCGACCAACTCGACCAACTCGTCCGGCTTGCTCCGATTGTCCCGTCATACGCGCTGCTCGAATATGTCTAAACTCGCTAAAAAATTTCTCAATAATAATCGACGAATAACCCAAAACTATCTGACACGCATTCGTCCGCCGACCATCAAGCAATATCTGAACCTCCGACTCCAGACCCGAATAAATCCGCTGCGAAAAATCCTCCGGCAACACAATCACACACAACACTATCTGCTCGTCAAGCAACGACCTAATCTCACCCTGATGCGAAATCTCTACAACTTTCGACACAAACGACGAACCCTCAAATCGATGCACCAACGAATAGCCCTCAACGCCAACATCCTTGTTATAAACGCCAATAGAAATATTCTTGACCTCCTGCGTTACCGTAAACGATAAAATCAAAAGCTGCAAAAGAGGAGGAACTATCAATACCAACCTCGCCTTAGAATCACGAAACGACGCCAACAATTCCTTGATAAATAAATGATAAATTCGAATAAACATTTTTTGAGAGAAATTCGGATTTTTTGTAACAATAATCTCAATGAATTTTGTTTTTTGTTTTTTAATGTAAATAAACGTTGAAGAATCGCTCAATTAAAATTTAGGATTAATAACGCAAACAAACAGTAATTCGGATTTGAATTACTAAACCCAATGTAGAGACGCAATGCTTTGCGTCTCAATCGGTGATCTTTTGATCGAACAATGAGACGCAAGGCATTGCGTCTCTAAATTTGTTAATTTGTAAATATTCACGTTTTAATTTTTCAATAAAAAAATAAAAAATTCCGTGAACGGTTACTAAAATAAATATTCTACTGAATAATTACAATTTAGAATCAGGAATTATTTTAATCTTTTTGGAGTTAAAATAATCACGGCGATAAATAAAATTATTGCAATAAACGACATCACAATTAAATTCGGAATGAAAAGCGTCCAGATGTCGCCTGTCATAAAAATTGTCCTTAAACACGTTACATAATATCGCGACGGGAAAATATAAGTCAACATACGAATCAAAACCGGCATCGCGTCTATTTCAAAAATCGCACCCGATAACATGACATTCGGAAGAAACGCAAACATAAACGCTCCCAACGCCGCCAAAAATTGATTTCTCGTTACCGTCGAAATCAAAAATCCCATCGCAAGAGACGATAACAAAAACATCGTCGAAATCAAAAATAACGCACCAACCGAACCCCGAAACGGAACCTGAAACAAAAATACCGAAACAAATATACTCATCCCAGTTGACAAAATTCCAAGACAATAATACGTAACCAACTTGCCAATAATCATATCACTCGGACAAATCGGAGTCGCAAGCATCGCCTCCATTGTCCCGCGCTCCCACTCTCTCGCAACAACCAACGAAGTCAACAACGTGCCAATAATCGACATGATCATAACAACCGAACCCGGAATCAACGCATTACGAGACTTCAACTCAGAATTAAACAACACCCGCGATTTTATCTCAACCGGAATCGACGTCGTCATCCCGCAATCATTGCTCTGTTTTATACTCCACTTTGTAACAATTCCAGAAACATAATTTGATAAAATCGCCGCCGTGTTTGTCTCTACACCGTCTGTAATAAGTTGAACTCTGACGCCGCCAGTCGAATATAATTGTTTCGTAAAATCATTCTGCAAAATTACAATTCCACGAATTCGCCCGTTGATTAAATCCTCTTCCGCGTCTCGCCGATTCCCGTAATAAATCGGCGTAATAAAATCCGTCGCCCGAAAAGAACGCCAAAACGAACCAACCGCCAACGATTGTCCGTCCGACACAAAACCAACCTTAACATACTTCGCATCAAGTGATAAACCAAACCCAAAAATAAAAAGCAATATCATCGGCAACACAAATGCCGTCAATACACAACTAGGATCACGCCGAACTTGCAACGACTCCTTTTTCATCAACGCCAAAAGACGACAATACCTTTTACTCATTGGATTTTTATTGTTTTTTTTGAAAGGATATAAGGGACATTTTTGATTTAACTCTAGGAAACTTCTAAAAACTCGTTTTTTTATTAACCACAGAGAACACAGAGTTCACAGAGAGAATATTTTTTAAACATTAAATTTTTATTTAAATCCATAATTTTTACTTTAATAAATTTAAATGATGTTTTGATTCCAATTAAAATTTTCTCTGTGTTCTCTGTGTCCTCTGTGGTTTAAAATTAATTATTAGAAATTCCCTCTAATTGAAAAAACTCAAGAGCAATGCTTTTTGAGTTTTTAATTTTTCGATTTTAAATAACAACGTCCTTTTTGTTTTTTCTGTCCTTAAAGTTCTTTAAAAAAATCAGCTCAATATTATTTTACATTTTATTATTTTCCATTTTTTCAATTAGCGTGATAAAGGCATCTTCCAGAGTCGGGTTGGTTTGTTTTTCGTTTTTTACGGATTGTTTTAAGTCGTCTGGAGCGCCAGTTGCGATTGTTTCTCCTCTATAAATTAGGGCGATTCTATCGCAGTATTCGGCTTCGTCCATGAAATGAGTCGTAACAAGGGCGGTAACTCCGTTTTCAACTAGCGTGTTAATATGAGACCAAAATTCTCTTCTTGTTAGCGGGTCAACTCCGGAGGTCGGCTCGTCTAGGAATAGTACGTCTGGTTTATGCATCAGCGCCGCCGCTAACGATAAACGTTGCTTAAATCCCAACGGCAATAACGACGCATTAACAGACGAATATTGAGTCAAATCAAATATTTCGAGCATTGTCTCAATTGCTTTACGTTTTTCAAATCCCCATAGTCCGTAAACTCCGGCGAAAAAATTTAAGTTCTGTTTTGCAGTCAACTCGCCGTACATCGAAAACTTTTGAGCCATATAACCAAGACGCGACCTCGCCCGCGAAGGCGACTTTCTCAAATTGTATCCCGCAATAAATCCTTCGCCTTCCGTCGGTTTTAGTAATCCGCATAACATCTTGAATGTTGTACTTTTACCAGCGCCGTTTGGTCCTAATAATCCGAAAATTTCGCCGCGTTTAATTTCAAAATTATTATTGTAAACGGCGATGAAATTTCCGAATCGTTTAGTTAAATTTCTTGCAATCACGACCGGCGAGTCGTCGTTTGTCAAGTTGAATTTTCGTTGCGCAAATACAGATTCAACTTTACTCGCGCCGCCAAGAATATCCATAAAACCATCTTCAAAACGCGGCGGCGTCGGAATAATTTCAATTGACTCTGAATCGTCTAATAATTTTTGTACGTTTAATCGATGCTCTTTCGCGTCCGACTTTAACACGACTCGAATCGCGTTTCCTTGAATAGTTCCGTCAAGCGTTTCAGAATCCTTAATTACTTTCATAAGAGTTTTTCTCCGCTTACTCGGCGAAAGTCCAACTATCTGCACGACACGACCTTCCATCTTTTTTGTCAACTCATTTGGCTGACCATGAAACAGTAATTGTCCGTTGTTTAGTAGCAAAACGTCGTCGCACAATTCGGCTTCGTCCAGATACGCGGTGTTCCAAATGACAACAACGTCGTCGTTGATAAGCTCGCGAATCATTCTCCATAATTCTCGTCTGCTAATTGGATCGACACCGACACTTGGCTCGTCTAGCAATAATAACTTCGGTTTTTTAATAAGCGAACATGCTAGACCGAGTTTTTGTTTCATTCCGCCTGAAAGCCGACCTGAAATCCGCCGCGTAAATAATTCTAACCCTGTAAATTTCAGCAATTCGTCGAACCGCGTTTTATGTTGAGATTTTTCTAAACCGCGTAATTCGGCGTAAAGTTCCATGTTTTCGATTACGGTTAAATCTTCGTAAAGT
>JAITAZ010000686.1 GCA_031283825.1 Planctomycetaceae bacterium
GTAACCGCCGGTAAACGCCCCACAAACCGAAAGTCCCGCAGGGACGACACTATGAATTATTGTAACGATAAATCAATTTCATAGTGTCGCCCCATGCGGGGCTTGATTCGCGTGCGATTCCAATCCGTAGGTTACGCTGCGCTACACCTACGGTTATGCACTTGTCGTCCCTGCGGGACTAATAAAAATAATTCCACTGATATATTATAATTACTTTAATTTTTAATTTTTAACTTATTAAATTTAATAAACATGATTTCAAAAATAACAGGTAAGTTGGTTTCGCTTCATTCGGATTTTGCGATTATTTTGGCAAGTCCTTTTGAATATGAAGTATTGATTCCCGAATATACACGGCGACAACTTCAAAGCGAAATGGGAAAAACAGTTTCTCTACACACAATTTACTCAATCGACGGCAACCCGCAAGGGAAATTGACGCCAAGATTGATTGGATTCCTCACGGAAGCTGAACGCGAATTTTTCGATTTGTTTTGCAGCGTTGACGGAGTCGGCACGCGAAAAGCATTAAGAGCAATGGTACGACCCGTAAAAGAAATCGCTACCGCAATCGAAGAAAAAGACGAAAAATTCCTCTCAAGTTTGCCCGGTATAGGAAACGCAATGTCTGAACGAATCGTCGCAAAATTAAGACGAAAAGTTCCAAAATTCGCACTGCTCGTAGGAGGAAATATTCCTGATAACGAACAACAAACCGACGTCGTCTCCGAAACTTACGAAGCCCTAATCGCACTAGGACACTCAGAAACAGACGCAAGACGACTAATCGACGCCGCTCTAAAATCAAAAAATAAATTCAAAGATTCTCCAGAAATGATACAAGCAATTTACACCATCAATAGGAATGTGTCAGGATAGTTGTAGTAGTTGTATTAGTTGTATTAGTTGTAGTAGAGTGATGTAGAGTGATGTAGAGTGATGTAAAAACGCGAAAACTTGTTTTAGGTTTTATTAGAGTAATTCACAACAATAATTTTTTTTCACAATCGAATTTAAAAATAATTCCGAATTCCGAATTCCGAATTCCGAATTTAAAAAACCATGTTAGAAGTATCAGAATTATTAAAAAAGGTTAGACGAATAGAGATAGTCGCCAATCGCGCGGTGAATGAATTTTTTGCCGGTCAGTACAAGAGCGTTTTTCGCGGTCGCGGAATGGAATTTAATGAAGTCCGCGAATATCAACCCGGCGATGATGTCAGGTCAATTGACTGGAACGTAACCGCACGCGCTGGAAAACCGTTTATCAAACGATTCGTCGAAGAACGAGAATTGACGATAATATTTTTAATCGACGTCTCCGGCTCCGGAATTTTCGGGATGCACAGATCAAAAATCGACGCTGCAATTGAAGTCGCGGCGACACTCATGTTTTCAGCGATTAAAAACAACGACAAAGTCGGTCTCATAACGTTTGCGGATCGCGTTATCGATTACCATCGACCCCGAAAAGGAAAAGCGAATGTCCTACAACTTATACGCGAACTTCTGCTAATCGAACCTCTCGCAACTCAAACAGATTTACGTCAAGCGCTAGACTATGTCAATCGCGTGCAAAAACGACGCGCCGTAATTTTCCTACTAAGCGATTTTTTAGTTTCAGGAATCGTCGGAAATTTTCAAGACGAGTTGACCTCCGAGATGTCGCAGTTGAATAAAGTTGACGCGGAATTGTCTTCGGGCATTAGAAACGGAACACGTAGCAGAATTCTCGGAGGAAGCGGCAGCGGAATCGGAAGTAGCCGCGATTTATTAGATTCTTTTTTCAACTTGCAATATTCGACGTCGAGTCGGTCGGCGAAAAGTCGTAGTCCGCAAGAAAAGGCGATTTCTATTTCGTCGCGTAAACATGATCTTGTCGCGATGAGATTATTCGATCAACGTGAAAAAGAATTTCCAAACGTCGGATTGATTACAATCGAAGACGCAGAAACCGGCGAATTGGTCGAAGTTGACGCGGCAAATTCAACTATAAGAACTCTACTTGCAAAACAACAAAAAATCGGCGAAGACCAAATTATAGAAACTCTAAAAAGATGCAGAGTCGATCAAATGAGTATCGAAACAAACCAAGATTACCTAACAGACCTGTTAAGATTCTTCCGCCGACGTAAGAAATTTTAAACTGCTCACACTTAAATTTTCAGCTCTAGCCGCCAAAATTCTTAGTACGATCCGGTAAATCAAATGAGATTTTCTAAAAACTCGTTTTTATTAACCACTGAGTTCACAGATTCACAGAGAGAATATTTTAAAATTTAAATCCATAATTTTATTTTATAATATTAAATTATGTTTTTATTCAAATTAAAATTTCTCTGTGTTCCCTGTGGTTTAAAATTAATTTTTTAGAGATTCTCAAATGAGAAAAATTCCTCTGAATTGTTTAAAAAATTGAATCTGGCGAAATATTATAAAAATTCGTATTGCATGATTTCGATTTTTTTGCTATTCTATGCGACCTTTTATGCAGAACGTGTTATGAATTTCAGCAATACAAGGATATATACAATTCGTACTATGATTTTCGCTATGATTTTTGGCGGTGTAAAAGCCGGCTTTCCGATAGATAAGTCGGCGGATCGAACCGAGAATTCAAGTGTGAACAGTTCAGTTTAAAAATCGTTTTCCGAATAATAAGTAGGCGGTTCTAACTGACAATTGATAATTCATAATACGAGTTGTAATTTGCTCGCCATACCTGTAAACGTTTACATTTTTTGTAATAAATCAGCGGCGTATTGGTAAATATTCATTTATTTTTTTCCTTTATTCTACGATTTCTTTGCGATTCGATTTAACGCCGAATACGCAAAATTACGCGGAAAAGTTGGGAAACAGAGTTCGGCGGAAATATCGTTACAAAAATTCCGCCGAGATATTATCATTTTTTAATTTTTGTTTTTTAGGTGGAGGAATTTTTGTTATGGGTTTGATTTGCGAAAATGAAGTTCGCGTTTATGTTCGTTGGATGGTTCGACGCGACTTTCCCGAAGTTATGGCAATAGAAAAAAATTGTTTTGAATTTCCTTGGCAAGAAGAAGATTTTCAAGTCTGTCTGAAACAACGCAACTGTATCGGAATGGTTGCAGAAATAGATAGCAGAGTTGCAGGATTCATGATTTAT
>JAITAZ010000021.1 GCA_031283825.1 Planctomycetaceae bacterium
CCATAGGTATTAAGTTAAGCATTAAATCATTTGTTGTTAAGTAATTACATTCAATATTTTTCTAAAAACAAATGAAATTGGAAACGATTTTTGTTTTTTAGTCAACTTTACAACATAAAAACGAACCATCTGACCATTTTTGTGAAACTATCAGGTATTTTTCTTTTAAAATATTCGATTTTTTAAAAAAAGGACAAATTTGGTCTTGTACCACAATGAATAAATTAGTAACATCATAACTAATTTGTTGTTTTTTGTAACTAATAAAACACAAACAAACCAAACTCACTGACTGGTGATAACTTGTTAATAACAAACAATTTAATGCTTAACTTAATACGTATGTGTTTACCCACTCGTTTACACCAATAACGTACAAAATATCGCGATACGTTGTATCGCTCGGCAACGACTCGTTGCGACAAACCGTTACGAACGGCAAAAACAACACGACGCCGTAAGAGAACTTCACAGCTAACTACATTTTAACTTTCATCTTTTTTTGATGCTTAATGTTGACTAAACTTTTTGAAAAAAAATATAATGGTAACTTCTAAAAACTAATTTTATTAGGAACGCGGGCGTCCCGCCTGCATGACAATCGCCTAAATATGCGGTCGAGACGACCGCGATCCTAATAAAAATAAATTTTACATGAGGTTTTTAGAAGTTCCCTTTAGAGATTCTCCCTATTTTTTCTTGGGAAAGTTTTTCTATTTCTTCGTTTTTCATTTTCAGAATCAGGAACTCCTTGACCGGGTTGCCATGAGTCCGGATTCGGAATGTACGGAGAAGAAGAATTATTTATCATCGGAATTCTCGGTAGAAAATCAGGAACATCTGCAATTAATTCTTCGGCTTTTTGTTGCTGTTGTTTGTTCAAAAATCCTTTTAATCTGTCTCCCGTTTTTTTTCCTATTGCTAATATTTCGCTTATTAATGTTTCTCGTTTTTTTCTTATTTCATCTCGCTCTTCTTTAGAAATATTTCTACCTTTTGCAACTCTTTCTTCGATAACTTTCATCAACTCTTCCAACTTTTCATCTCTTTCTGCTTTCGCTTGCTCAATTATTATTTCAGCTTTTTCACGTTGCTCGCCGGTAACGCCTAAAATATCAAGCGTATCCTTGCCAACCAACGGAGAATTAAGTCCGCCCGTCGCCTGAAAAACTAATATCTTCGCCTTCGCTTGCTGCTCCGGCGTAACAATCGAATTAACCTTGTCAATAAACTTTTTTATGTCCGATTCTAAATCGACCTGTATCGCTTTATTATCGTTTTCGTTTGAATCATTGAATCGCTTAATCAACTCGGGTATCTTCATAACAATCTGAATCTGCATAGCCGCCCGAAACGTTTCTATCTCATTTTTCTGACTTTCTGTAACATCAAGCGCTTTGCGTAATTCCTCTTTCTTAACGCCTTCAAAAATCATAGCGGCACTCGGCAATCCCATCTCAATCGAATTATTATACGACCTCGCTACCATCGTCAACATCCCAGACGGCAAACGCATCCCCGAAAAATTACGCTCACTCGCCCGATGCTCCCCGCCAGACAAATCACCGCCCAAAGATTGAGCAAACAAATCGCCATCAATAAATACGACACAAAAAAATATACTAAATAAAACTAAATCACAACATAACCCTCGCAACATCTTCAACATCTTATACCTCGCTCAAAACATTTAAAAAATTGTTCACTCTTGAATTTTCACTTACCGCTCGCAAAAATCCATTAAAACCATAAACGCAAATTTCACGAATATCAAATTCGACAAGATATTCGCAATTAACGTAAACAACGCCAAATTGTACCTATCGTAATCATAATGGTCAATAACGATTTTTTCATTCGCTACGTCGTTTAATAATAATCGAATTAGATAACCGGATGATATTTTAAAAAATCATATTATTTTTGGGAGGAAGACAATAGGGACGTTTGGGGTAAAATCTAGAATAAAGACTCAAAAAATAAAAAAAATACTATTGAGTAATTAAGAAAAAAATTACAGAAATAGTTTCTTAGAAATTCCCGTTATAAATTCCATCAAACTCTCGCAAACTTCGCGCGATTTTACTCCCCCCGCTTGCTTTTTTATGTCCCGCTTATTACACTGTCAAACTCTAAAATTAAAATAATTTATAATTGTCTGTACTCGCACAAATAAATCTTTCATAAAAAATAAAAAAATTACAAAAATATCAACTCGTAAATGTCCGCAAATTGTAAACTAATCGCACTTTAAGTTTTAGCTAGTACCGCCCGCTTAACTATCGAAAAATAGACTTTTACGCTTTGAATCGTCGAAATTTATAAACACAAGTTGGATAAACAACATAACATGTCAAAAGAAAATTTAATTAACAAAATCAATCAGTCTAACGAGTTTATTTCGTCCCTTTCGATGGAAGACTTGCTGCGGCTATTCCCAAAAACTTATAACCACGACGAGTATTGCAAAAATATATTTGCAATTCTTGAAATAGCTCGCCGTATCTTCCTGTGCATATTTCCTAGCGAAATGACAAAAACAATTGATCTCAATCGGCTTGAAATTGTCGATACGAAATTTATCAGTAATCAATTGCGTATAAATCTTTTTGACATGCTCTATCGAGTGCCGCTCAACGAAATCGAATCATGGGTTTACTTTTTGATAGAATTCAAGTCTAATAACGATCAAGGCACGATCATTCAACTATATCAATACGTCAACACAATCTGGATGAAACTTTGGAACGATAACGGTAAACCAGACGACTTTTTTTTCCCTTGCGTTGTGTCGATGATATTTCACTGCGGCGAATCACCATTTACCGGAATAATCAATATCGCAGACCAAGTAGATTTACCAGCAAATTCATATTTTCGATCTAGCACAATCAACTATAAATCACTATTATACGACTTGAATACAAAATCAAAATCAGACTTGCCCGAAGAACCAATAGTAAATATGTTTTTCACTGTCCATCTCATCGCTCGAGAAAAAGACGCCGACGAACAAGCATTTACGTTGTTTACAAAATTTCAGTACAATATCCGCAACGATAAATTATTAGCAGTAGTATGGGATATAAGTTTGTGGTATCTTTGCACTAGCGCAAAACATTTTACTACCGGCATGTACGAAAAATTAATCAAATTAACCCAAGAAATAGGAGGTAAAATTATGACCCCATCAGTAATTGAAACATACTATGACCAAGCAACAAAGCAAGGTATAACTATTGGCGAAACCAGAGGTATTGCTATTGGCGAAACTCGAGGCGAAATTCGTGGTGAATCCAGTGGTAGAGCTGCTTTATCCCGCATAGTAACTCGCGATTTGCGGCGTCGGTTTGGCGAACTTTCAGCGGAGTTACAGAATAGGATCACGGAGACGCAGTCTCTTGGTAAACTCGAAGAGTTATCAGAATTCGCGTTAACATGCGTTTCACTCGGAGAATTCGAAACAGCGCTAGATTAAATATGAGAAATTAATCAATTTAATCTAAAATGTTAGGAGGTAAAATTATGACTCCATCAGTAATTGAAACATACTATGACCAAGCAACAAAGCAAGGTATTACTATTGGCGAAACCAGAGGTATTGCTATTGGTGAAACCAGAGGTGAATCCAGTGGTAGAGCTGCTTTATCCCGCATAGTAACTCGTGATTTGCGGCGTCGGTTTGGCGAACTTTCAGAGGAGTTACAGAATAGGATCACGGAGACGCAGTCTCTTGGTAAACTTGAAGAGTTATCAGAATTCGCGTTAACATGCGTTTCGCTCGGAGAATTCGAAACAGCGTTAGATTAAAATTTGTCGTCAAAAAAATTAGAATGAAAGCGATTATTCAACGGAATTTTTGTTACGATTATTTTTTGTTAATTCAAAAGGAACGAATTTTACATAACCGTAAGTTGCGATTCATTGCGTCTTGGTTTGCGTTTTGTTCCTAGTTGGAAAATAATCGGGAAAGACAAAATTCCGTTGAATCGTTGCGTTGTCAAAAACAATTTTTTACAATTAACTACAGTCAATTATTTCAGGATATTTCTAAAAACTTGATTTTTTAATAATAACTGAGATGTAAAAGTAAAAATAAACCGTTTCGCGTAAGGACGTAATGTTGGTAGAAAAACTTAACAAATGCAACTAAACAAACTCGCGTTAACCAGAATTTAAGGAGACAAATTAAAATGTTGAATAAATTTTTTACTGATACTAAATGTCAATCAAGTAAATTAAATCGGATTATTGTTTTTGTCGTGATGATTCTTTTCATCTGTACAAATCAAATTGTTAAATTCGATTTGCAAGTTTGTTTTGCTGATAAGTTGTCGGAAGGTGTTTCGTCTGCGGTAGCGAATAAGATTGCTCCGATTGTGAACGAATCGACATTTATTGTTGTGCATATCAATTTGAAAGATATAAACTTAAAGACAATACGCGAGCAATTTAATAAAGTCTCAAAACGCATAGTTGAAACGGAAGGATTCGACGACAAATTGAAAAAAAATACTTTGAACGAATCCCAAAAATTATTAGACGAACTTTTTCCTTTAGTAGATAAAGTCATTTTTGATTTGACGACTAACGCCGGTCTATCGGAATTATATCTTGTTGGAAATTTAATCAACTCGGACGACGAAAAGGAGGATAAAAAACTTTATCCTATTTTTTTTCTTGCAGTCCCGTATGATACAAAAGACATGTCGGATAAAAATATAATAGTCCGTCAAAAAATCGAAAGAATTTTTCGATTCGTTTCAAAATCTGTAGTAGAGTTACGAGAAGTCAATCTGTTGACGAAAGGCAATTTGTTGTTGTATCCGCTTATGTCAACTGACGATAATTCCGACGACTCAACAGGACTAATAAAATCTAAACCTAATTTAAACGGAATAATAGAAGAAATTGAAGCTGACATCTCAAATGATGATAACGAAAATCCAACTGAAAAACCTCGTCAAATTGTAAGCGAAGAAAAACTTAAAAAGTATATCGATAAATTTAGCGCAACGAAAAATCCATATCTTGAAGATGCATTTAAAAATTGCGAGGGCGATTTGATTAAAATTATTTTTCTGTTTAGCAATCCCGTTAAGACTTTTTTGACGCAAATTTCATCGCTTGATTTTAGCGATATACAAGTTGTCAATATGAGTCGTTACATAATAAATCAGATAGATTATTCATCAATCGGTATTGACGTAAATAAATTTAGATTACAAGTAATTGCTAAAGCCAAATCTGTTGCGGCGGCAAAACGAGTGCAGGGCGGATTATCTGGACTAATTGATCTAGGCATAACTTACGTCAACACGACTACGGGCGTAGCTTTTGCGGTAGGCGGGGTTGGAGTTTCGGATAAAATTTTTCCGTTAATTACGCTTACGTTAGAGATAATTCGCGGTACGGCAAATTTCGCAATCCCAAATTGCGATAAAGATAAACTGACGTGGAACTACGAGATAAATCCCGAAAAAATGTCGCCCGACGTACTCGCTGCAACTGTAATCGTCTCATGTTTTGTAGGTATTGTTTTAGAAAACTATGGAGAAAAATTACTCGATAAATGGCAAAAAGAAATTAGACCTTTCCTCTTATTAAAATAAAATTTTATAACTATTCAGGCGAAAGATCGCCTTGCTACTCCAGACAGGTAGGCGACCTTTCGCCGAAAGGTCGCGTCGGCGTTAGCCGACGGTAAATCTGGAAATGATTTTAATTATTGTCGAATCCATTTTATCGTTGCCTTCGGCAACGCGACCTTTCGGCGAAAGGTTGCGAACCTACGGTCGCCTACCAGATCGGTGATCAACCTGATCGATAAACGCCTACTGACGGACAAATACTGCGTAACATGAGTAAATAGTATAAATTTTTAGAAATTGAATTTATTGTAATATTTCGTCATAAACGCACAAAGCCAACCAAACTAACCATTAACAAACAAATAAAATTATGAAACTAACGTTAAACAAAACTAGAGTATTTTCGGAAATTTTTCTTTTGCTGATTTCGTTTCTGATTTGTTTTTTTCTCTTGCAGACAAATATTTTGTCCGGCGAAGAGAGCAAAGTCAATCGAGCTGATAATGTTGCGTCGTTGATAAACGAATCGACTTGTATGTTGGCGTATGTTAATATTGACAAAATCGACGTTGATGAATATTTCAAGAAAAATTTTAAAGGCGTTGAGAATGTCGTAAAAATGATAGGATTCGATTCGAATTCGGAGAAGCGAATAACGAAAGAATTATTGTCAGTTTTGCAGAGCGTCAAAACGGAATTTAAGTTGCGATTTGACAAATGGAAGAGTTCAACCGATGTCCGTGAAGCGTATTTTCTTTTGCAGGTTGGTTTGTTAGACAAGTTGAAAAATGCGGTTAAGATGTCTTTTGTGTTTGCGATTCCAACGGACAAACGCAATAAAGACGAACTCAAAGAGATACGGGAGTTGATACAGAATGACGATTTGAGTTGGTCTATTGGTCAATACGGCGGGTTCGACGTTTTAGTTGCGGAGATGGAAATTCCGTTGCCGCAAGAAGCGGCGGTAGAACAACCGACACCGATTGTCGTTCCGCCGGAAGATGAAATTTCGCCGGCGGATGAACTAATCGACGGAGACGAATTAACGGCGCGTGAAAAAAACTGGATCAATAATTTTTTCAGCAAGAATAATAAAGACGTTGCTGAATTGATAAAGGATTCTTTCGCTAAACACGAAAGCGACGCGCCGGTTCGGATTGTTTTTACGAACTTAAAAAATCTTATTAACGCTTTCGATTACGCTTATTTAAGAAAGAGTATCAACGAAATGGATAACACTATGTCAAACGATTCTAGCAACGCAAAAAAGAAATCTTTCGCGGTAGTTTTGAGGCGGTTTTTGGAAAGTTACCAAAAATTGCAAAAGGGTTATGAGAATGTAAAGTGGACGTCAATAGTTCTTAATCATAAATCGTTGAAGCTGGAATTAGTTATTCAGGCGAAAAACGAGCAAGACGCAAAATCGCTTTATGAAACGATTATTGAGTTCAGCGACATTTATTGTGAATTTTATACGCAGTTAGTTATGTTTACGCGGCAGATAGAAAATGAAAACAATGACGAGAATGAGGAAGCAGATAAAGTAGATTTAGAGCAGAATATCAAACCTGACAGCAGATTTTTTCCTTTGATCTCTGAACTTTTCAAGGGACTTAATCGTCCTTATTTGCCTAAGCGAAACGGCGATAGATTAGAGTTAAAACAGTATGATGGAGATGTCAGCAATGCAATGTGCGCGTATTATTTCACGGTTGTTTATGTTGTGATGGTCATTTTAAATCGTTGAATTATTATTTGATTATTGAATTTTTATTTTTAATTTTTGGAGAAATTTATCATGTATAATCGTAGTTTTTCTCTTGTTTCATCGCATAACAGTTTGCTTCTTTTACTTGACATTCAGGAGCGTCTTGTTCCGTCGGTATATTGCGGCGACATGTTGGTATTTAACGCGCAACGTTTAATTATCGCGGCGAATGAGTTGAATACTTCGGTGATTGTTTCGGAGCAATATCCAGAAAAACTTGGACCGACGGTTTCGGGAATTGGTCAATATTTGCGTACAGGGACGAAGGTATTTACGAAAAAGTCGTTTTCGGTTTGTGCGATTCCGGAGTTTGCAACATTTATTGAGAGCGAAACGGCGTCGAAAGTAATTATTTGCGGAATTGAGTTGCATGTTTGCGTTTTGCAATCGGCGTTTGACTTGATGTTGTTAGGCAAAGAGGTTGTAATTATTACCGACGCGTGCGCGTGCAGATTTCGTAACGATTATGAAATGGCGCTACGACGACTAGAATCTGCCGGCGCAACTTTAGCAACGACAGAAACTATCATGTTCGAATGGTGCGAAACAGCAACTAATCCAGCTTTCAGAACAATCAGTAAATTAGCAAAAGAACGATTAAATTAAGAGAAAAATTTCTATACTTTGAACGGGAACAAATGGTTCTTTCTTAATGTACATTTTGTTCCCAATGTCTCATTAAAAAGCTGTGTTTAATTTTTGCTGTATTGTAACCGTTCACGCTCAGAAGAAAAATTTTTTAAGCCCTGAAAGGGCGTAGGATTTTTTTTCTTTTGAACGTGAACAATTACAAAAATACTTGTAATATATCAGTGGAATTTTCCGAAACGTATTTTAACTGTTTCCGCGAACCTCATTTAAAACCTAATTTTTCTTACTAAACAACCTCAGTAGCAATGAATCCCCCAAAACCAACCTCATTACCTCATTAAAAAATACCATTAGTATTATTCTCTGTCAAGAACTATTTTTAAAACCATGTTATGGGAATTTCTAATAACTCATGTTACGCACTTGTTGCCTCAGATCAGGTAGGCGACCACCGACTCAGGTAGGCGACCGCCGACTCAGGTAGGCGACCGCCGACTCAGGCAAAAGTATCTACACATCTTTTTGGTATTTTGGGTAATTTTTTTGATAATTAGGTAAAGTAAGAATAAATGGGTAAAAAATGTTTTATAAAAATATTTTAGGAAAT
>JAITAZ010000039.1 GCA_031283825.1 Planctomycetaceae bacterium
TCAATGTAATCGCCGAAGACTTCTTGCGTGTCTCGGTCTTTGAAAGAAATCGGCGTGCCGGTAAAACCGATAAACGTAGCATTCGGCAAGCTGTTTCGCACGAGTCGAGCAAAACCGGTTTTGACCTTGCCGGTTTTTGTATCAATTTTTTCGTCAAGAGAATACTGACTCCGATGAGCTTCGTCGGCAATAAGAATAATATCGGAACGTTCAGAAAGCGGCTCTTCGCTTTCTTCAAACTTTTGCATTGTTGTAAAAAAGATTCCGTTTGCCTCGCGATTTTTGAGCAGATTTTTAAGATCGGAACGACTTGACGCTTGTTGCGGCGTTTGACGTAAATAATCGCTACATTTACTGAATTGAGTGTAAAGTTGGTCGTCCAAATCGTTGCGATCTGTGAGAACAACAATTGTCGGATTTTGCAACGATTTCTGTAAAAGTCGCGAATAAAAAACCATTGTCAATGATTTTCCGCTGCCTGTACTATGCCAAACGACTCCGGCTTTGTTTCCTTTTTGAATCGCGTCGCAAGTTGAACTGATTGCATTTTGAACGGCAAAATATTGATGATAACCCGCAAGAATTTTGACGTCTTTTTCAGTCGAGCGGGAGTAAAGAATAAAATTTTGCAGAATGTTGAGAAACCGGTATTTGTCGAACATTCCGAGAAACAATACCTCGAATATGGCGTAACGTTTATCTTCGGTTTGTCCATCAGTTGTTTTCCATTCCATGTATCGGTCCTCGGTTGCCGTGAGCGTCCCTGCGCGGCTCATGGTTAAATCGGAAATCACCATGAAGGCGTTATAAATAAAGAGCGGTTGAATATCGTGAGTATAATTCCGTAGTTGACGATATGCTTCGGAGACATCGGTATTTTCGCGGAAACAAGACTTTAACTCGACAACAACCAACGGCAGACCATTAACAAAAACAATAATATCGGGACGTTTTTCGGCATTATCAATAATTGTCCATTGATTAGCAACGGTAAAATCGTTGTTGTCTGGATTTTCAAAATCGACGAGACGAATCAAATCCGATTTACTTTTACCTGACAAATGATAATTAACTTCAACGCCGTTTTGCAAAAATTTTGTAAACTGAATATTCTGCTGAATGAGATTATGCGACTCGTAATTCTTGATACGATAAATTGCTTCTTTTATCGCTTCAACCGGGTTGTTAGGATTGATTTTTTGCAACGACTTTTCGAGTCGTTCTTCAAACAACGGCGAATGATAATCTCGTTTAATATCGTAACCGCAAACAACATTGTATTTCAAATCGTCGCGAAAAAGTTCCAATATAGCGTTTTCGTAATTGCGTTCGGCAAGCATGATTTTTTTTATTCTTGTAAATTCGGTATATAGTTGAGCGGGATTTTCTCAACAACGTTTTGTTTATTTTCGTTCTAAATTGCGGTAAAGTTTGAATTTTATGATTCGACTGATGCGGTTTGATAGGAATAGTTTTTATCATTGATTTTCGATTCAACAGTTAGGTCGTCAGATATATCATCCAAAGACAAGAGAGTATATTTTGGATGTCCTTGACCAACTTTTACAACTTGGAATTTGGTTGTTACCGGACGATATAGCCACTTTTGATTGAGAATATCCGGTTCAACAATAGCACGATCAATTTTTCCGCGAATGACGTTTTCTTGGCATGACAGTTTAAATTCGAATGTTCTACTTTTAGGCAGTATGCCCTGAAATTCGCCTTGATAAGATTCATTGCTTTCGTTGATGTTGTTGTCGGAAAGTCTATTTTCGGCTTTTTTTATTTGCTCTAAATCTGTAAATTGAAAATTTGTATCCTCAAATTCTAGCCCGCACCAAGCACCTTGTTGAACCATGAAATTCAGAAATTCGTGAACCTTTGAGATCGTTCTGTGTTGTATATCGACAACTTGTTCAGCAATGTCGTCATCACTTCCTTCTGCTGCTAATCGAAACAAATTCTCCATTTTCTTTATGGCATTTTCAGACGAATTAAGACCAGTAAATAAATCTTTATTTTGAGACGGTAATTCAAACTCAAATCCAAACGAACCGACAGCAATTCCTGTAATAAATAACGACTTTGCATCTTTTCCCGGTATTGGACCGCAATCGCTTAAAGTTCTGTTAGCATCGCTCATAACCATTGAAAAAGCATCGGAAAATAAAGCGGTTGCTTTTGAGCCAAAATCAGCCTCAATACCATGACTTCCCCAAACTGGTTTACCTTTAAAAGTCAAACGGACAGAAGTTTTTTCTTCTTGTTGTGGCAGTTGCGCTAATTCTTCTCTAACACTTTTAAGACGAGCTTCAAAACTCATTCGGTCGATAACTCTATCGGCAGGAAAATTGGAAAGAATTTTTTCCAACTCATAAATTTCAGTAACCAAAGAGTCATAAACTTTTATCATTTGATACCTCCTTATTGATTTTTTCAATTATTTCTTTTGCTTTAGTATCTTGCGAAGGGTCAAGGTCTATTTTAACGAATCCTTTCCACAATCCATCACGGCGGTGAGACCACATACTATACCAATAGGTAATTGTTTCTATTTCTCCGGCATCGACAGGAAACCCTAGCATAACGAAATATCCATCAACAGCAAAAGTCGATTTTAAATATGTTTTATCAAAAATTTTTTCATTTTTTTGTATCAATGTTTCTTGCGTTTCATCAGCGGACAATTTATAAAAAGTTACAACATCCAGATCACGCGGCGATCTTTTTTCCAAAAATTCAATATCTTCAA
>JAITAZ010000603.1 GCA_031283825.1 Planctomycetaceae bacterium
CTTGCAGGACTTAGTAATTCGGGGGACTTTACCGTATGCTAAAGCATACGGTTAATAAAGTGTCGTCCCTAGCGGGACTGAAAAATCTACAACTCAAAGAAAATACAATGCTGTTAAAAATATTCCACTGATATATTACGAAAAATCAAATATTCTTCCCTAATACTACAACTAATTATTTTCTGGTTTTGCTGATATTATTACGCCGTAAATTGTCAGCATTAAACCAGTCATAACAATAAAATTTATTGGCTCTTTGAAAAACAAAAAACCTATCGCTGATAGTAAAATCATCTGACTTACGGCAATCAACGACGCTTGAACCGCCGACGTCATTCTTAGACCTTGTATCTGACAAAAAAATCCGATCACATTACTCAATCCAGCTACAGGAATAATATACCACGCAACCATTGGCGCATTATAAAATCCGCCGATTCCGCTCTTCAACCAAATACACGCTCCAAAAATCAAAATGCCGATCCCAAGAATTATACACATCATCAATGTTACAGGAAACGGCGCATAACGACGAATTCGATTTAGTTTTCCGTCGTCGTTTAACTCTATTTCTTGCGAAGGTAAATCAAATCCCGCCCATTTAGTAAATTGAAACGATTGCCATACGCTGCTTGCGTCATTCCAATACTTACTCGCCGTATAACGCAGTAACACGACATAAATTGAATACGCAATTCCGGCAACCACCGCGCCGCCCGAAATCAAAATAAATAAAACTCCGCCGCGATGACCGCCGCCAGAATTTGTCAACTCTTTACCAACGCTAAGCAACACAACCGCTACTATCAATATAAAAATCGCAAACTGACGACGACGCGATAAAAAATCGCCCAAAAAATACTTGCCCATTATCGCAACGCCAATAAGAGTAGATGACTGTATCAACGGAACTGTAATAATTAAACCAACTATCGCATATCCCAATATCTGAAAATGCGCGCCAATAAGCTCGCAAATTATCGCCGCCACAATTACATAAATAATCAAACGACGAGATATACAACGAAATCGTCCCTGAAAAAAACGCAAAAAACACCAAGGCAATAAAAGACAAAATCCTAACAACTCCTTATAAAATAATATCCAATCAGGATCAATCGGATAGTCCGTAAGAAATCGCATTGTCGTATTCGATAATCCATAGAAAAAAGTAGATAAAAACGCAAACGCCGTTCCAGACCAACTCTCGCGACACGACGATACGGACATTACTGTTACCTGATTTGTTGACGACATTAGTTGTGTAGGTGTATAGTTGTAGTAGGAAAAGGAATAGGTGTTAAGGATTAAGGAAAATAGAATTTTAAAGTTGCTACTAAGGTTGTTTTTTGAGGAAAAAAATTTAGGTTAAAAATAAGGTAATCGAAAAGTAACAAAATATCATTGAAATAAAGTAACCATTCACGGAATTTTTTATTTTTTTATCGAAAAAATAAAACGTGAATATTTACAAATTAATAATTGTAGAGACGCAATGCCTTGCGTCTCATTGTTGGCTTAACCTAAATTCGATCAAAAGATCGCATAGAGACGCAAAGCATTGCGTCTCTACATTGGGTTTAGCAATTCAAATCCGAATTTAAAAACCCGTGAACGGTTACGAAATAAATTACGCGAAATCATTAAAATTATTGTTACAAAAAATAAAACTTCATAAATATGACTGCAATCAAAACTCGCCGTAATAAATTTCAGAAAAACCGAAATCTAAAGTGTAATGAGTATATTCAATCGCAGTTTTTAGGGACATCTCTAAAAATTCAATTTTTATTAAAACCGCGTAGCGGTTTCTCAAAATAGCGATGGGTAAAAATTCGCTAGAATTTTCACCCATCGCTATTTGGGAGTTGTCCATACGGGACAAGTTTGATGTCTTGAGGGAACATCTAAAAACCTCATGTAAAATTTATTTTTATTAGGATCGCGGTCGTCTCGACCGCATATTTAGGCGTTGGTCATGCAGGCGGGACGCCCGCGTTCCTTCTAAAATTAGTTTTTAGAAGTTCCCTTGATTCAAATTAAAATTTTCTCGGTGTGTTCTCAGTGGTTAAAAATGAATTTTTAGAGATTATTTTTAGTTGAATCACCATATTCTTAAAGCCGGTTCTAATTCGATGTCAGTTTTCTCTAAAATTCTGTCTTGAACTAGTTGAATCAGACGTTTTATATTTTCGCCGATACTGTGTTCATTATTTTTTTTATCGTTGTCGTTTTGTTCTATTACGATGAAATTAGAATTATTTTCGCTAATTGTTGCGCTGCCGATTCGCGTTCCTTTTAAGTTAACTTGATCAATCAAATCGCTTGCAGACGCTCCGGTTTTCGTACTGTTAAAAGCCATTGCCGCCCGCGACTCTCCGCATGGTTGTTGCGATTTCCGAACAATCCAAAATTTTTGCATTCGTTTTGATAACTCTAATTCGTCCCCCAACTCTAATCGGAAAGTTGCCTCAAGAATTATTCCCGTGTCAAGACTGCTCGACCTATAACCAAACGTAATTTCACTTTTCGATAACACAGAAATCGTGCCGTCAAGATTCGCAACCCGCACGCTCTCGACCCATTGTCCGATATTATCATTTCGCGTTCCGGCATTATCGCAAAGTGAACCGCCAACTGTTCCGGGTATTCCGATCAATCCTTCGATTCCGCCCAAGCCTATCGTAACTGCTTCCGTAATAAGCTGAACCAACTTAACTCCAGCGCCGGCAGTTATAAACGGTTCAGACTTTGATACCCGCTTTTTGATTCCAGAAAACGCCGGTTTGTTAAGCGAAATCACAACTCCCGCAATACCGTTGTCCGGCGCTAAAATATTCGCCCCCGCGCCTATTGCGCGAATCGACAAATTCTTACGACGACAACTTTCCAGCAACGATAATAATTGCAACTCCGACTCCGGCTCGGCGAAATACTCTACCGTACCGCCAACCCCAAGCCGCGTATAATCCGACAAACGCACATTTGACCGGACAAATGATCGAAATTCATCCATCGTCTAAAACCTCTACTCAATTGTAACTTATCTCCAATATCGTAAACTCCAAAACACGATTAGGAACCTGAACCGTTACGACGTCGCCTTTTTTCTTGCCTAAAAATCCCTGCGCCAACGGACTCGTTACCAAGATTTTACCTTCGTCGTAATCTTCTTCGCCTGCGCCGACGAGCGTGTATGTTTCCGCTTTTTTCACGCCGGTTTTCATTACTTTTACAGTCGCGCCGAATCGTACCTCGTCTTGAGGCAACGTAGATGTATCAATAATTGTCGCGCGGCCAAGTTTACCTTTCATCTCGTTGATCCGAGCTTGTAAAAGTCCCTGACTTTCACGCGCTCCATGATATTCTGCATTTTCTTTTAAATCGCCTTCAGCGCGAGCATTCGCTAATCTTTCAAGAATAATCGGCATCTCCTCTGTTTCAAGACGCTCTACTTCCGCTTTTATTTTGTTATATCCCTCGCGGGTCATTGGAATTGAATCCATATAAAATCTCCTTTACGGCGATTGCCGCAAATCGTTAATATAAACCGTTATCAAATTAGAAAACGTTACGAAAATTCGTCCGGCAAAAATTACAAAAATTGATCTTTATCAAAAACGATAAAATTTGTAATATTCGCCAACTATGCCAACGCGAATTTTCAATTTTCAAAAAAAACCGCTATCGGCTGCTCGCTAATTTTTGTAACGATAATTGTACTGTTGAAAATTTTAACTAAAAAATTGCCGTCTGTTAATTAGCGGCGGCGATTAAATTAGGTAATTGTGTGGTTATTAATTTTATAAAATTTCAAAGGAATTTTTATAATAGTCCCGCAGCGGCGGCATTATAAATTATTGTAACGATAAATTAATTTCATAATATCGCCCCATTCGGGATAATAAAAATATTCAAGCGGAATATTAAAAAAATACGCCGCCAACTAAACGCTAGGAAAATTATTATGTCAATAACTGAACTTGATCGCGAACTTTTGATTCGATGTCTTGATGAGCAGCCGCGCGCGTGGGAAGATTTCGTCGATAGATTTCTTGGACTCGTATTACATATTGTCGATTACACCGCAACAAACCGCGATATACGAATCAGCATTGAGGATCGCAATACGTTATGCGAAAGCGTTTTCGCGGCTATCGGACACGACAACTTCAGGCTATTACGAAATTTCAGTGAGCGAAGCAGTCTGACAACTTATCTCTCTGTTGTTGCAAGACGAATAGTAATTCGCACGCTGATGAATCAGACCTATCAAGAATGATAACAAGACAAATTTAAAATCGCATTCGTTAAACGCATTTTAATTTAAACTGTTCGCACTTTAATTTTCGGTCGAAATTCATAGTGCGGGTTGTATAAAATTTGACAATTCTCATTGCCGAATTTCGCGGCTTCAGATGAAAAATACGTAAACGTTAAATTGTTTTTTTTGCGTCGATAAGTCTTGTTATATTTAATCGAATTTTGTCTGTTCCGCGTAATTTACATATTCAAGACTGGACGTTACGCGATATTGTTGTCTGTTGTTTTTTTGTCGGGTGATTTTTTGTACGAAAATTATGGTCTGTTGAATTTGCGGCGTTATTTTTTGTACCAGCTTAATTCGCCTAATGATTTTTTTACGACTCCGACGATTTCGCCGAAAGTTTTTGGATCATTGACTGCCATTTCAGCTAAAGTTTTTCGGTCTAAGTTAATATTTGACGCTTTTAATCCGCAGATAAATTCGCTGTATCTCAAACCGAGATTTCGAACTGCGGCGTTGATTCGCGTTATCCAGAGCGAGCGGAAGTCTCGTTTTCGCACTCGTCTATCGCGTGTTGCGTAGCAGTTTGCGCGTACTATTGTTTCTTTGACTGTGCGAAGTAATTTACCTCTACCGCCGTGAAAACCTTTTGCTCTTTTGAATAATCGTTTTTTGGACTGCCGACGTGCGGCTCCGCGTGTTGTTCGCATGTTAAATATCTCCTATTTATCTTATCAAGTTTATCAAGCGACCTTAAAATTGCGTCAACCTTTGAAATCGCGAATCGACTTTAGGGTCGATAGATTTTGAAGGGGCGTCAAATAATTAAGGTAATTGAGCGTGAATTGTTTATTTGGAATTTCTAAAACGTAATTTATTGTCGTTATGAAATAAAATTATTCACCCGGCGCGAGTGATAGCACGATTTTTGCCGTTTCGGTTTTACTTGCGACAGTTGTTCCGCGAAGTTGTCGTCGTTGTTTTTTTGTCAATCGGAAAGCGAGATGGCTTGTGCCGCTATGACGATGTTTTACTTTACCGTTTGCGGTCAATTTGAATCGTTTTTTGATTCCTTTATGTGTTTTTTGTTTAGGCATTTAACTGGTCTCACTAAATTTTTGTCGCCGTGTTTTGAATTTCGGTAAAGCGGTAAAATTGATGTCTTTTATGAATATATTATTATCGAGATTCTAACTTTAGGGCGATATAAATTGATTTAACGGGTTAATATTTTCTTTACGTGTAATGGTTAAAATACCGAGTGTTGCGATTTTTCAAATTTATGTAACGATATTTCTCGGATGTTTCAGAATTGACCAAAACACAAACGAGCGGTAATTGTACACGAGAAACCAAAACGAAAAAGGGGGGACAATAAAGACCCAATAGTTTGAAATCTGGTGATTGACGACTCAAAAGACTCTCTCTTGAGGGAATCTCTAATCATTCGTTTTTTCATTAACCACAGAGAACACAGAGTTCACAGAGAGAATATTTTTTAAAAATTAAATTTTGATTTAAATCCATAATTTTTTATTTTAATAAATTTGTAACCGTTCACGGTTTTTAAAAAACCATATTATTTTTTGGGGGGACATTGGAGACAATGGGGACGTTGGGGACACTGGGGACACACTAATTTAAAACCAAGATTAACGACTCAACAGAAAACAACAGCGCTTTTAACAAAGAGAAATTTTTTTAAATTTTGTCCCCTGCCGAGCCATCAATCCCAGATCTCAAACAAGAACGTCCCCAGTGTCCCCAACGTCCCCAATGTCCCCTAAGTCCCCCCAAAAAATTATCTTTGGCTTTTTAAAACCATATTATTTTTTTCTTGTGAACGGTTACTTTTAAACAATCGTTAGGAAAAATTTAGGTTGAAAATGATGTTGGTTGTACAATATTCATACGTGTTAAAAATATTCCACTGATATATTATTGAAAATCTAAATTTGAGTTGCTGTTTAATTTTTCTTGAACTTCGTGAATTTCTGCTCGTAGCGTGAAATAAAAAATTATTCCGATTGCTGCGACTAATATCGCGACAATTCTGAAAGCAATTGCAACAACCATTCCT
>JAITAZ010000071.1 GCA_031283825.1 Planctomycetaceae bacterium
TCAATGTTCTCAAAATATATCAGAGAACTACTAATGAAAAGATTCAACCACTTCTGGAAATCACAAGTCCCAAACATCAAACCAACCGCCGGTTACCCAGAAGACGCAAAAAGATTCATGTCAGAAATAAACAATGTCCTGACAAAATTAAAAATTAATAAAAACGATATCTGGAGAATAAAATAAAAACAAAACCATTCACAGGCTTTTAAAATTCGGAATTATTTTTTAAAACACAGATAATAAAAGTAACAAAACATCATTGAAATAATTTACGCTGAAATATTACAATTATCGTTACAAAAAATAAAACTTCATAAATATGACTGCTATCAAAACTCGCCATAATAAATTTCAGAAAAGCCAAAATCTAAAGTGTGATGATTATAAATTGTCTAGCAAATGTAAAATTATTTCAAACGCTTAATTCTACTGATCGGCAAATTCATTACTTTAGCAATGCCCTCACAATCCATGCCAGATTGCATAAGATTACGAATAATAATATTTTCACTATCCGTCTTGATTTTTTTCAAGCGTTGCTCATTTTCTCTTGCAATACGCTCTTTTTCTTTCAATATCTGTTCTCTTTCTTCTTTCAAGACCCGTTCATTTTCTTTCAAGACCTGTTCTTTTTCTTTCAAGACCCGTTCGTTTTCTTTCAAGACCCGTTCTTTTTCTTTCAAGATACTCTCTTTTTCTTTTTTCATGGTAATTTCCATTTCCTTCTTTTGGATAAAACCATGACTTTCCATTAACTTAATGAATGAACGTTGTCTAGTTAAAGCTCTCAAAGGATTTTGCATAATTAACTCCTTAAAACTTTTTATATTTTTTTCAATAATTAGTTCAACAAAAGAATTGTAAACAGAAAGCATCTCTTTTTTTTCTATTTTACATATCAGTTGTTTTATTTCTGTAGCCGTTAATGATTTGTGAAAATTTACAAGCCAATAATTATCCTCTTCAGATAACTCGTTTATTACAACTACGTATGTTTTATAGCCTTCGCCTAAAACCTCGTAAATTCCGTTATAATTAGTCTTGCATATTTTTTTGTCTTCTAATTCTAATTCGCTAAATAATTTGTCTGGACGCGAATACAAAAAAAATACCAACGAAATATCTACGTTAGAAATTTTTTCTTCCGCCGCATAAAACCGTAAACGACCATGCGCCTTGTAATACTCGTCTAACGGTAACAAAATATCATAGTTCTTGTACTCAATAATATTGTACTTCCTTAATATAACGCCAATATTTTTATCGACCTCTACATTGTCTTTTTTCTTGATCACAACAACGTCGATCCTTTTGGGATCAATCCCTACCGAATATTCATAAAAATATTCAAGGTACGAATTAAAATCTTCAAACTCAAGCCTAATTACATCGAAAAAAGCCGCATGCCAACGCAATTTCGCCATAGCCTTAAAGCGAGTTAAATGTCAATAAAAAATACGACAAAATACAATAACCGTTCAAGCAAAAAATTGTCGCGCTGAAAGGACAATACACAACAACTCACAACCTAGATAAATTATTCTCTACCGCCCCTTCAGAACAACAATTTTTTATCTACGACTCCACTTTGACATAATTAGTAAATCGTAAATCGCTAATCGTTATAATTATCGTTACAATAATTGTCAAAATTTATTACGCGCTAATTGTTGGAAATTGCTCGTCTTCAAACAACAATTTATTCGCGTCCAAAATAATCTTTACATCGTCGCCGACCTTGCCCAACCCGCGAATATATTGAGCACATTGACCCGTTCCGCTTTTCGGCGGCGGAGAAACATTCGCTTCCTCTATCGACCGAACCTCGTTGACCGTATCAACAACCAACCCGACCTGATATTGACCGCCCCGCAAGTTGATTACAACTATACACGTCCTCTCGTCATATTCGCGTCCAACCATGTTGAACCGCAAACGCATGTCAATTACCGGAATCACCTGACCCCGCAAATTGACTACGCCCTTGACATAATGCGGCATATCAGGCACCTCCGTTACCTTCTGAATACCAACTATCTCCGTAACATGACGTATCTCAAGACAATAATCCTCGTCCCCAAGACGAAACGATAAATACATATCTTTCAACGTATCCTCCGAATCATCCGTAAACGTACCGTCTCGACCAACCGTATTAGGCGAATTTTGATCGGAATTGTTAAACTTTTCAAGCATTTCTGATGACATCTTTTACCTCTTCTATTTTGAGTTGTTAAAGGTTAAATTTAACGTTAAAAAAATTTACGCAACAAAAATCATTGCCGCCGAAAAATCTTTTTTATTAACGTTACAAAAATTACGCGATTCTTAATGTTCAAATTCGGAATATTTTTTTTATTCGGAATTCGGAATTATATTTGCAAATAGATTTTTTGCCGTTTTTTTAAGGAGACATCTTGTAAATATAATGTTTTTTGAAATCCTTAAAATTATTTTTGTTTCCTGTTTTTACGATTCTTAAAAAATAAACGTTACAAAAAATCATAATTAACTAAAGTAAAGTATAACCTATTTTTTGTTGACAAGTATAGCCTCTGCAAATTTTAAATCTGATTGAGTTGTGATTTTTAAGTTCGATTTATCGGCAGGAACGATAGAAACGTTAAAACCTGATTTTTCGACAAGTTCTGCGTCGTCTGTTGGAATTGGGCTTTCGTCAGTTCTTCTTGCGTATGCGTCGATTAAAATTTGTCTTCTGAAAACCTGCGGCGTTTGAGCTTCCCATAATCCGGCTCTTGGAATCGTAGATTTTATCTCGCCGTCCTCGACTAATTTAACCGTGCCGACAATTGGCGTAGCAAGAATAGCCGAGCCGTGTTGTCTTGCCGCGTTAAAAACTTCTATGATTTGTTCGTCTGTAATACATGGTCTTGCCGCGTCGTGAACGACTACGTAATCGATATTATTCCGCACAATATTCAGTGCTTTCTGCACAGAATCGACACGTTCTGCTCCGCCTGAAATTACCATTAAAAGCAACTTGTCAATTTCAACCGCAAAATAATCTCGAAACCACGACACATCCTCCGGCGCAACAACAAGAATTATCTGTTTAACGTCTATTCGTCTGGCGAACTTTTCCGTACTGTAAAGCCAAATCGGTTTGCCAAGTAATTTCGCATAAGGTTTCTTTGACGTAGCACTATCAAACCACGACTCCTGCTCAATTCCAGAGTCGCCGCCGAAACTAAATCGTTTACTCTGACCAGCCGCCGCAATTATAACCGCATACGTCTCTGTTTCACTCGACATATTTTTCCTACTAATTTATAAAAATATTCAAATCAAATTTTTTACGCCGCCGCCCGCGAATTTTCGATCAAAACCGCCTGCTCGCCTAATCGGAAAACCAGACGCTTCCTTTTGTTTTATCTTTTAAAAATCAGAAATTTATCGTGCGATTCGTATAAAATTTTGATTTGAACCTAATATTAAAATTTTAAACTGCTCGTACTTGAATTTTCGGTTAGAACTGCCGGCTTACCTTTCGGAAAGCAAACCGTTTAAGCCTTTAAGTCGCCGAAATTCATGGTACGAGTTGTATTATACTCTCCCTGAAAATAATCGACGAACAATCTACCGAAAAACGCAAATAATAACAACAAAATTAAAACTAAACAAGACCATTGTTATTCTATAGGGAATCTCTAAAAATTAATTTTAAACCACAGAGGACACAGAGAACACAGAGAAAATTTTAATTTGAATCAAAACATAATTTAAATTTATTAAAGTAAAAAAAAAATTATGGATTTAAATCAAAATTTAATTTTTAAAAATATTCTCTCTGTGAACTCTGTGTTCTCTGTGGTTAATAAAAAAACGAGTTTTTAGAAGTTTCCTATAGAATATTTTTAAAAAGTAGAATTTATTTTTTGTAATTGTTCGGTAGAAATTTTATACTTTGAGCGGTAACAAATGATACTTTTTTGGGGGACATCGGGGACGAAGGGGACGTTTTAATTTGAAATATCTGTTGAAAAGACTCAAAAGTTAGCGATTTTTTTTGAGTCGTTAATCTCCGATTTAAAACAACGATGTCCCTTTGTCCACTAAAAAAAGAAACATTTGTTTCCGCTCAAAGTATAACTCATGTTAAGCACTTGTTGCCCCAGATCAGGTAGGCGACCTTTCGCCGAAAGGTCGCGTTGCCGAAGGCAACTATAAAAAGGATTCGACAATAATTAAAATCAATTCAGATTTACCGTCGGCTAACGCCGACGCGACCTTTCGGCGAAAGGTTGCGAACCTACGGTCGCCTACCTGATCGGGGGTTATTTTACATCGAGGGATTATCTACTCAACAGAAAACAACAGCTTTTTAAAAAGAGAAATTTTTTCTTTAAATTTTGTCCTCCGCCGAGCCATCAATCCCAAATCTCAAACAAGAACGTCCCCTTTGTCCCCTAAGTCCCCCCAAAAATTATCTTTGGCTTTTAAAAACCATATT
>JAITAZ010000085.1 GCA_031283825.1 Planctomycetaceae bacterium
TTTACTTAATAATAAATAAACCTAAATAAATAATATAATTTTATTGATATTAAAATCGTCATTGCCATTCTCCGCGAATATCCGTTGAATCCGTATTATCCGCGTTTAAAAATTCCCCGTATTATCCGCGTTTAAAAATTTCCGCTGATATATTACTAAAAAACAAGTTTTTAGAATTTCCCATTATTATTTCACGATTGTTGCGCTTTTTGGATTGTTTAGTTCGTGCGTGCGATTTTCGGACTCGTCGATAATTACGGAATATACTTCTGTATCATTTATTTTTTCTGTCGGCAGAATCCATTGTTTTTCGCTGTAGCATAATTTATAAAAATATCCTGCCGCTATCGCTAAAACAATTCCAATCGACGCGGTTTGCAAAATTAGTAGTCCTGAAATCGGATTATAAAATAATATCGTCGGCAAAATTATCACCAAACCCAAAACTAAACCGACATATCGCGTCTTCGGGAAATAAATCAAAATCAAACCGGATAACAACGCAATCGAACTCGAAATCAAAACTACAACCGACGAATCTACCCAAAAAAACGTTGAGGTCTGCGGAGACGAAATCGAACTAAACAAAAATTGAGACGCATTGTCAGATATTAAAATCTCGTCGATATTCTTTTCCGAAATACCGACATCCGACATCGTGAAAGCCGGTTTTGGTCTTGTAAATAAACCGTTGAACGTTTGTTTGTATTCTGGAATCCATCCTTCCGGCGTAAACGGCATGAACTTGTTCGGCGATAAAATCAATTGCCAGTATTCGCGTCTGACCAGTACGTTTTCGTCGAATTTCGGCGTAGCAAATTTAACTCTTTGAATTTTGTTACGAAAAATACCCGGCTGTTGATACCACAACTCAATCGTGTTTAAATGTTCGTTTTCAGATTCCTGAATTGGAATAATTGCCTGCAACCCTTTCAACTCAATTGGAATTGTAACGCCGTTTTTTTTCACTGTAATTTTTGTTGCGTCGATTCGATCCGGCAGTTGAATTGTCAATGTTTCGCGTGCGCTGCGGATTGCGTAAATTGCTCGGTCAACGCGAACCGAGTCCGCCAGCCATGTTTGAATCCATGCTCTTTCTACAATTGTCGTGCCGAAAATATCGCGGTCGCTTGCTGATATTAGGAGTTGTAATCGTTCTGATTCGGCGTTTATATTTGTCGAATTTATATTATCTAAATTTTTCGTGTCTGTTCCGTAATGCGTTGATTCAAACATTACGATTCGTTGTTTACGCGAGTTGATTTTACTTTGTTGCGATTGTTGTTCGGCAGACTCCGGATTTTTTGTACGATTATTATTTTCAGTTGCGATTATTGGATTTTCGGTTGAATTTGTTTGTTGTGAATTTGCGTTATTGGAATTATTTTTTGTAACGATAATTGGCGAAATCGCGCCGACGCTTTTCCAGCATGATTTTGATTCTTCTCGTAATTCCGCGTTAATTCCGATTGGCGCGATTAAGTTTACTTTATGCGAATTTATTGTAACGTTTAATGGTTTTACGAATGGAATTAGCGTTGCTTCTGACAAATCTTCTGAAACGTTAATTGGCGGGACGCTATATTTTATGCTTAAATTGAATTTACCTATCATTGCTTCCGGCAGCATAATAAATTTTTTGGCGTAATCGTTTTTATCTTGTTCGGCGTTTTCGGCGGCGGCGGCGGAGGAGGATTCGTCGCGTAGTCGTAGGATTGTATTACCGATGAGTGCTTGAATTTCGCCGTCCGGATTATTTGGATTATTGAGACTTTGCGGGACGGCGAGACTAATTCTATCGACGGGTTCGTAGGAAACGTTGAAAGAGATTGTTTCGTGGATTTGTTCTTTTTGTTCGAGTAATTTTATATCTGTTTTTATATTTGCTTCGAGTTTTTGTTTATGAAATTCAATTTCTGTAACGAAAATTGGATTTGGCAAATCAGACTGGTAGATTAGCGGTTCGCGTTGTCTTTGCGGCAGTTCGATATTTATTCTTGCGGTGCGGCGGTTGACGCGGGACAAGCCGGAAGTGTGCGGAATTTTGGGATCGGCAACTTCGATTATCGGCGTGAGGTCAACGTTATCGCCCGGAACGATTGCGGTTATCGACGGTTCGACCCAACTTGCTTGCGGATGCGGAAATTGCAGCGATAAAAATTTACGTTCCGCTTGGAGATTATTGACTGGCGGCAGAGTTTCGGGATCGAATTTTCGATTTAATTTGAGTTCGATTATAAAGTCGTCTTCTGGGATATTTACGAGTGGGATATTGAGTATTCCGTCTGATGTTTGTTCGATTCCGCCGATATTAACGAGATTTGTCGGCGTAATTTCTCCGTTCCATTGCCAGTCGAAAAGTTGCACGTTTAGCGAGTGGATTTGGGACCATGGGGTAGTGCAAGCGAGTCGCATTATCATTACCAGAGTTCCTTTTTCGATTTTGATTTGGTATTCGGGTTTGATATTTGTGCGGACTTGCGGCGTGATAATTTGTCCGCGTAGTAGGAATGGTTGTAAGGAGAAGCGGAATTGTGCGGCGAGTCCGTCTTGTGAAGTTTGCGGCGTAGGGTCGATTCGATTTATGCCGCGAATTGATCTCCAGTTTGGTCGAGAGCCGTCTGGGATTGAGATTGACAGCGTTCCGAATTGTCGTTGTGCGCCGATAATGTTGAAGCCTTCGATTTCGTTCCAATCGCTGGCGGTTGCGGGCGGAGAGGGCGGCGAGGTTGATGTTGGCGCGGTTTGCAAGCGGCGGGTTGCAAGCAAGCGGACGTTAAGCGGACCTAATGTTTTTTGTGGAGATTGAATTTCGACGATTGTGGTTTGGTCGATTTTGTCTTGTTCGATATTTTCGGTATTGGATTTATTTTGTTGTTTATTGATTGCGATTTGTTCTTCGTTTGACAGGATTCTGATTGAGTATCCGCCGTTTTCAGCGAATTTTTCGGAGTTTTCGGTATCGAGTGTTGTATTTTTCGGCAATTGGACGAGGAATTTATCGAAGTTATTTTGTAAACTTTGGACGGGCAGGGTTGCGTCGTAGGCGATGAATCGCGGGTCGAATTGTACGAGGATATTTGCGTCTTTGATTTCGAGTATAGGACGAGGTTCTGTTGTTTGTGTATTTTTTTGACGCCAAGTTATATCGAAATTGGGTTTTAATCCGAGCATTGTGAATTGTGTAGATTTGCCGTTGTTGATTTGCGATGATTCAACGAGTGGAGCTTGCGTTAGGGCGGTGATGTTTGGCGATGGGATTATTAGATTGAATTGTGAACTGATTGCGTGAGGAAATGAGATAGCGAGTTTACGGCTTCCGTCGGCGAGTTTAGTAATCGGAAACCAGAGATCAAGCGAGATTTCGTGATGTTCTCCGTTTAAGGTTGCGGCGGTTGACGACGGTAATGTTGACGTTGACGCTAGCGTTGATGTTGTAGAAGCAGACGTAATATTAGTTGTAGGATTCGGCGGAGAAACGGGCGAAGGATTCGGCGAAGGATTCGGCGGAGGAACGGGCGTAAAATTGGGCGGAGAGATTAGCGGAGTTGATGCGGCGAATGATGTAAATTCTTTTTGTGGATTATTGGTTTGATTTTGAATATTTCGATTTGGACTTGGGCTGATAACGGCAATGTATTGACCATCTTTTGGATCGACTGTAATTATTAGTTTTGATTTCCCTGAATAATTGTACGATAATTTTTGTTCTGGAATTTCATTTTGATTATTTTGATTATTGGGCGGTGCAGGAAAGACTCCTTCTTTTAGACCGAGTGGGATTTTAATAATTTTTTCTGAATTAGTTGTGATATTGAATTGAATATTTGTTTCGACTCTTGCGTCAACGAGATTTCCTTTTGCGATGATGCTATTGATTGTGAAATTCGGCGTAGTGATATTTTCGCCAGACAGTAGAAAATTTGAGAAATCTTCGAGAACATCGACTGACCATCCTCCGGGCAGGACAATTGAATAACCGTTATTGGGATTAAAGAGAACGATAGCGTCGTGTTTTTCGCGTTTAGTTAGGATTTTTTTGGGGTTTTTTGTTTGGTTAATATCGGGGTTTGATTCGTTTGCGGTAGTTTGTATTTTGTTTGAGTTTTGCGGAGTTGTAGTTAAAGAAGGCGTAGATAAATTAGGTGATAATGTTGGAGAATTTCCTGATATTTGAGCGTTCAGATTTTGATCGTAAGGATTTATCAAGAGAATTGCCGCCCAAAAGGCGAAATAAAAATATATTGAATTTAGGTTTTTAAATAAATTTTTCATGGAATAAATAAATTGGTAGGCGACGTTTTTTAATAAACAAAATAAACAATCGTATAATTTTTTTCTTTTGGGTATATCGTAAGATGATAAAAAATTAAACGGGCAATTTTATTATAAATTTATTTTCTTTCAACTAGCAGGAATTGTAGAGAAATATTTGTTTGATCTCTTTGATTCGTTCAATCACTGATTTTAAACAACAACGTCCTCTTAAAATAATATGGTTTTAAAAAGCCAAAGATAATTTTTGGGGGGACGTTGGGGACAAAGGGGACGCTGGGGACATTGGGGACGTTCTTGTTTGAAATCTGGGATTAATGGCTCGGTGGAGGACAAAATTTAAAGAAAAAAATTTCTCTTTGTTAAAAGCTGTGTTTTCTGTTGAGCCGTTAATCATGGTTTTTAAATTAGTGTGTCCCCAGTGTCCCCTAAGTCCCCTTTGTCCCCAATGTCC
>JAITAZ010000116.1 GCA_031283825.1 Planctomycetaceae bacterium
AGCTCTGTAAGATTCTCTAATGGCAATTGTAACAATTCACGAGCAATCAACGAGTGAAATAATGATGATCTCTTTGGAGCGTTCATCAATTGATATGTTCAATTGAAAAATTGAACCGCGTAATTTTACGTAATTCCGACAAGATCGCAAGGGAGACTTTTTTTTGTATATTTTTGTAGATAGCCGTCTATTAATTTCTGCCTATTGTTTTACTTTGAGCAGTAACAAAAAGGTAACCCTTCACGGATAAGAGAAAAATTTCCTACGCTTTGAAAGGGCGTAGGATTTTTTCTCTTGTGCGTGAACGGTTACCCAAAAAATAATATGGTTCTCATGTTACGCAGTAGTTGTCCGTCAGTAGGCGTTTATTGATCAGGTAGGTGGTAATAGATCAGGTAGGCGACCGTAGGTTCGCAACCTTTCGCCGAAAGGTCGCGTTGCCGAAGGCAACGATAAAAAGGATTAGACAATAATTAAAATCAATTCAGATTTACCGTCGGCTAACGCCGACGCGACCTTTCGGCGAAAGGTCGCCTACATGAGTCGGCGGTCGCCTACCTGATCGGGGATTATTTTACATCGAGGGATTATCTACTGGGCAGCTTCAAAAGCCGCATGGTACGAACTAAAAAAATAAAACTCACAGCAAATGCGTAACATGAGTTATTTATCGTTTTCGATGATAGTTTGCACCTCGTTTATTGAACTGATATTTGATCTTAAGACTTTTCCGTCTTTTCCGTACAAAATTAAACTCGGTACGTTTTGGACACCCCAGTAAGTTGCAAGCTGGTTTTCCAAACCGCCCTGAGCAAATAATTGAGTCCAACTTAATCCTAACTTCGACGCCGTTGCATTCAATGTCTCCACCGTTGCGTCAAGATTCACCCCCACCGTTTTTACCCCCAAGCTGGCTAAACGATCCGACTCACGCTTTATCCCCGTAAGCGTTCCTGCATCCGTTATATGACTGTCCCAGAAACATAACAAAACATAACTCCCTCGAAATGACGTAATGTCAAAACGCTTGCCCGTCGAATCCGTCGCCTGAAAAGGTAAAACTTGTCCAACCGATTTCAACCGCCTTATCGCGCCACTCGCCTTCACCCCAATCGGCTTGCTACCAGCTAACTCTACAACACGCGAATACCATTTCAACGGCTCCTCACCCGTGCGACTCGACATCTCACGATTGCCCGCCAACTGCATCATTACGTCTAATCCTGTTTCAGTCGACTCAAATTGCTTTTCCATAACAAAATTTTCCAAATTAGTCATCCAAGCCGTATAAGCCTGAACCTCGTCCAACTTGCTCGTATGATACTCAGTCATAATCTGCCGATAACGAACATACGCCGTCAACTCGGCATTACCACCGCCCGAAACCGATTTGTACACTTGATCAATATAACTTTCCGCCTCCGGAAATTCCTTGTTCTGCGCCGCCTCCATAATTTCATCCGCCATTAGCCTTATCCACAACTCTCGATCCTTGTCCGTCGTCGATAAATTTATTATCTGCAACATCAAATTCATCGACTTCTTATGCTGCGCCGGACGCTGATTCGCCGGAGATTCCTGTATCTCCGCCGCAAGTTTTTGATATTCGTTTATCAACTTTATCACCTCGCTGTCCGCCTGTCCGCCGCCAGTCTGAATAGCAGCCTGAGGAATAAACGTATAAACAAACGTCGATTCGTCGTAAAACTTCGGCACGTCAATAATCCGCCAATTGTTGTCGCCTATTTTCACTATCGAACCAATCGAAATCTGCTTCGTCTCCTTGCCAACCCCAACCGTCGCAATCGTGTTTTCATACACCGTTAAATCAGCCGAATTACCATTGCCGCCCGCAGGAGTCGTGCCGGGAAAACCCGCGCTAAGCTGATACCACTGCAAATTACCGCCAAGATTCATCGACTTCACCGACTCAATAAATCCGCCGCGAAGCGAACCTAACTTTTTAGAAACCGTATCATTCAAATTTTTTCCTAATCCTAAAGTCTGCAATTCGTCTTGCGATAAACTTACTCGCAAAAATCTAGCTACGTCGTTATTAGCAATCGCAAGCGTAACCTCGCGTGAAACTTCCTCCGCCGAAATACTCTTCCAATAATCGATAACCGAATCGCGATTTATATCAACCCCAATCCGCGTGCCGCCATGATTCAACCACCGATACTGATCCGCCTTGCCGCCGCCAGACGTCGCAACATCACGATAAACCTCAATACCATTGCGATAATACGACCACTGATCAAGATTACGATCCCCATTCTTGTCAATAAAAATACGAAGAACCTGATTTTGCGCATTGGTAACAATATAACCCGTTTTGTTCTCGAAAATCCGAATCTTACACTGCGGAATCTCATCCTCCGTCGGGATGTCATACTCGACGTCCTTTTGCACCGGATGGAATTTCAACGCATTAAGTAAATCGTCGTCATTGGCATTTTTTTCCTGCGCGTTCAAAGTCAGGAATTGCATAAAACAAATTACAACAAAACAAATCAACGCCGCCCATTTTTCGTTACAATAATTTTTTTTCATGTTAGATTTTTTTTATGGTTAAAGGTTTCCTCTACAACTCGCACTATAAATTCAACGGTACAAAGACATAAAAACCAACTTGCAAACAAATAAACATACGCCTCTATCCGAATTAAAACGAGCCGCTAAAACTTGGTATTGACACCGCCCGACAAAACTTGCCCTATACGATTCGTACTATAGAATTTCGACAACCAAAAAACGATTCGCCAAAATCTCAAATACAAACAATTCACAATACCATCACAAACACTAGCGGAGTTTAACAATTTTCAAAAATCATGTCAACACGAATTTTCCAAAAAAATTATTCGCGTCATAACGCCCCTAACGAGTTCCCATTGCCCAATCTAAAAAATAAATTATAGTTTTTAAGAACCATAGTTTTTAAGAACCACTTTTTAAAGCTGCACGAATAGCCAAAGTTGAGTAGCTTGTTGAAAAAATTTTTTGGTGTAGAATTTTCGCCCTTGACATTTCCGAACACGAACTCGTCAATTTTATTTGCGAGAATAAATCGAGAGATCGTAGATTGATAAAATCTCAATCAATCATCAATACAATTCCAAATGCCAAATAAAAACAATAAAAAAACTTCAAGTTACGTTCCCATCAATACGAAACTAAAAAAGAAATACAAAGATTGGCATACGGCTTTTTCCGCAGCATCACAACTCGAACTCCGCGAAATAAAAGATTGGCTCACAATCGATATGGAAACCAAACTTCCAGTCGGACACTTAAAATGCGATATCGTAATTACAAATAAATTTCCAGAACGAGAACTGCCGCCATCGCTAGCCAATAACGGAGTCGCAAAATGCTTAAGAGGAGTTAATTACTTCGAATACAAATCCCCTCACGAATCGCTAACAATCGGGTCGTATATCAAATTTACGTCGTATTGCTACCTCAAAGTTGCGCTTAATAAAATTCCCTTGAAACAAGCGTCAATTATAATGGCAACCTCAAAACATCCGGAGAAATTACTCAACAAATTAAAAAAACGTTGCGGCGTCGAAGAACTAGATAAAGGACTTTATCGCGTCAAAAGATGCCTCGTTAGAACGTACATTTTATCGCTGAAAGAATTACCACCACAATACAATAAATGGATAACAAGCTTAAAGTTCAATTTGTCCACCGAAGAGATAGAAAATATATTTTCGGAATATGCAAAAAATCAAAACGATAACAACTTTTTGATATTCTTCGACTTTTTTTGCACCGCCAATAAAGACAAAATTAAAATAGGAGAAAATGAAATGAACCAATCAATGATCGATATATTAAAAAAACACGATCTGTTAACGCCAATAATCCGACAAATTCCAGAATCGCTATTCAAAGAAATAGCTGAACCAAGAATCCAAGAATACGAACAAAGAGC
>JAITAZ010000133.1 GCA_031283825.1 Planctomycetaceae bacterium
TCAAGCAATTTCAAGAACCAACAACTCTCCTACAAAATCAAAAAGAAGAATACGATGACGACGACGAATACGATGAAGAATATGATGAATACGAAGAAAATGATGAGAATGAGAATGAAGATGAGGAGGATGAGGAAACCACAGATAACCGTTTTTATTAAAATTAAAAGTTACAAAAATTATAAACTCATGTTACGCGGTAGCTGTCCGTCAATATGCGATATTGTTTTTTTGTAACCGTTCACGTTTTTTAAATATTGTAACTATTCCGTAGTCGTTTATCGATCAGGTAGGCGACCGCCTACCTGAGTCGGCGGTCGCCTACATGATCTGGGGTAGCAAGTGCGTAACATGAGTTAAGAATATAATTTTATGAATGCGCATTAAATAATCATCATTTGCAAATAACAATAAATTAAAAACCATTCGTAGAGACGCAATGCTTTGCGTCTCTATCTGTGATCTTTTGATCGAACAATGAGGCGCAAGGCATTGCGTCTCTACAATTGTTAATTTGTAACTATTCACGTTTTTATTTTTCGATAAAAAATAAAAAATTCCGTGAACGGTTACAATATTTTTATTAGGATCGCGGTCGTCTCGACCACATATTTAGGCGTTTGTAATGCAGGCGGGACGCCCGCGTTCCTTCTAAAATTAGTTTTTAGAAGTTCCCTATATGACAAAAAAATTATTATTTGCAAATCATCATTTGTTTTTTCCGCGATTATCCGTGTTTAAAAAACCGCGAACGGTTACAAATTTGAATTAGTAGAGATTCCCAAAAAATAAAAATTCCGTGAACAGTTACAGTTGCGATTTTATAATTGAGACGGTTATTTTCTGAAATTATCGAAAGGTAAATTGTTTCTACGACGGTTGCACTTGGGATTTTTGGATTGGAAATGTAATTGTTCTATTTTAGATAAATCATTTACGTCGTCCGTAACTCGCTCGGCAGGCAATTCAATATTTTCAAACTTGGAGACTCTCTGCGAATTCGATAATTGATTCCGATTTTGCATCCGCTCCGGTTTCGGCGTTTGTCTTTGTCTTTGTATTTGAGATAATTGTTGTTGATCATTGTGATCAATTTGATTCTCGTTTGATCTCAAAAATTGATGAATCCCTAAATTAAAACGCCTGCTCGACGACGATCCTAACGACGTCGCGCTAAATAAAATAGTCGGATTACCATTATCGTTACATTTATTCTGAATCGACTCCGCTTTCGATTTCAATCCCAATCTCGTATCAGATTTTGAACCAGATTTTGAATCCGATTTCAAATCCGAATCCGAATCTGACGTTGTCTCAAAATAGTTAAATAGACTCGCAATAAAACTTGTCTTGTAACAAAAAAACCATACGACATAAGCAATCAATCCGCCAACTATTGTGTCTGATAAATAATGACGGCAATCAAAAATCCGCTCAAACGCTACGCCAACAGCTAACAAATAAAATAAATATCGACCTCGCGGATAACTCCACGCAAGCGATAACGCAACCGCAACCGCTAACGCCGAATGACCAGAAGGAAAACTATGAATATCATCTCGACCAATAAAACCCGTTAAATCAAACGAACTAATGCTAAAATCATTAATCACCGGACGCTTGCGATGAACAGAAAACTTAATCGCCATTACCAAAACTTGAGATAATAAAATACAAGAAATAAACCGAAAAAGATTACGACGCCGAACATAATCAAGCAAAAAACATAATGCTAAAACCACAAAAAAACATAACGGATGACCAAAAAATTCTAAAATCAAAATCCAACCAACTAATCGCTTCATCAACTTCCCGCCCACGCCAACTTTCGACCCGCCAACCAATCGACTCGCAGACTCGTCCTCAACCTTTGGATCGCCGTCGGTAATTTTCGTAACGTTAATGTTCTTGATAACTCCATCGCCGCCCTCCGGCAAATTCGGACGCTCAATTACATTAAATTTATTCTCGCAAAACCACGACGAAATCGGATAGTCCAAAAAACGATTACAAACCGCAGCCAATACAAAACCAATAAATACTACCGCAACAAATTGTATATACAGTAAAAAATTATTTCTATTCATTTCTTAAATCAGTTTGATTATTATTTTGTTCCTTGCTTCGTAATCTCGCAAGTAAAATCGTAACAATAATTGCAACGCCAATAATTATTCCAGCAGGGAAAAATATCATCGTCGAACAACCCAAAACCAAAAGCCAAAAATGCCAATAACGCATAAGTCTCGCAAGTTGTAAGATCTTTCGACCTAAAAACATAAACATCGATTTTTCTACGCCGGAATTATCGCCTTTGTCCGAATGTTCACTCGTAAGCAGTTTCAAATTTTCTTTCCAAGTAACTAATTTATGTCGGCGCAATATTAAAATTATTATAGTAAACGCCAAAACAATTATAATCGTCGGAGGTATTAAAAAATTGAATCTGTTTGTAATTCTGTTTGAATTTGAAATTGTTGTCAATCGTATTTCGCTGATTCCTCCTTTGACCGCGCCGAATAAACTCGCGCCCGACTTTGTCATCGTATTTCGACATAACACAACCGGATTCGATTCAATCAACGACGGCAAGACGCGATTTTCCGTTACAATAATTCCAAGCCGACGCGATTCCCGCTCCTTGCGTATTTGCAACGCTTGCAACGAATCCGTCGGAGAATCCATCAAACCGATTAACGAACTAATAGACCGCTGCGATGAATTTTTATCCGCCGCCGACGCAAGAAGAATCTTATTTATCTTGTCGTCCGACTTATTCATAATCGACGGATAAACGGTTTTGAGATAATTTATCGTTCTATTTATTCCCGTCCATTCTTGTTCCCATTGCGTAAACCAATGTTTGATTTCAATATTTTTTCCCGCCGCCGGAGTCGGTAATCCCGACGCAATAAACAACAAATTATCGAGTCTCACCATGTCGAACTTGAACAACATCGACGCCGCATTTTCTCCCGACACTGGAACTTGCCGCCCCAACATTTCTGTAACGATATTTCTGCCTCCGTCTTTGATTTCGTTTCTGTTCGACCAATTCTGACCAACGCTCGTTAATGATTTATCTCCAAAATTATCTCCAACGCCGACAACAGACGCGTTGAAATTCTGTTTTGCGATTGCCGCGTTTTCGTTGTAAGAAATTGTCCATAACGTTTCTTGAACTTCTACGTTTTCGAGTATTGGCAGATGTAAATTCATCGGAATTGAATTGAATACCGCGCGAAAAATTAAACCGATTCGAAGCGGATAATCGCCGCCGGAGATTTCTAATTGCCATCGATTCCGATCAAGTTTTATTCCGCCGCCGCTGACGCTATCGCCGCCGGTTGCGCCGCCGGCAATTGATATTCGTATCAACTCGTAATTATCCGGCGCGGCAATTATAAATTTCTCGTCGTTGATATTTTTCAAATCTAACGTAGCTGCGCCGAATACTTCGCCGTTGCCGTGAATATAAAAATTCACGTCGTAAAGTGTAACAAACGGTCTTGCACCGCCGCGAATAATCGACGCAGAGTATTCAGAATTTGTCGCCGCAAGGTAAATCGATTCCGTCTTTTGCGGCGATAGTTGCATCAACCGTCTTTGAGACGCTTCATCGACTTCTTGCAAATTAGACAAGCTCCATAAAATACGTTTTGATTGATTGAAGTCGGTTTCATTATTTTCATTTTCTTTATTATCAATTTCTGTTACGATAATTCTGTTCTTGTCGGTTTCGATTGGCAGGATTGCGTAATTTCTTATTTCGACTTGTTCGCTATTATTCCATTCCGGCGCGAGTTTCGGCAATGTAATTGTTTGATTTTGTTCGGAAAGGTTAGCGTGAATTTTGAATCGTTGTTGTTTTGATATTTTGGCGGGCGTGATGATAAGTTGCGAGCGTCCGCTTATTTGGTGTTGTTCGATTGTCCAATTTACGGTTGGTTCGATATTGGTAATTTGTCCGATATTTTCGTCTAGCTGGAATCGTATTTGTTCGAGTTCGCCGGATGGAATATTCAGATTAACGTCGAATAAAACGTTCCAAGCGGCGTTATGATTTGTTGAAGTTACCGCCGCTGACGTTTGAGTTGAATCGGATTCTAAATCTACGTTTGAATTGCCGGTATTTATTGTAACGGAAAAGTCTGACGAGTCTGATTCAGGTTGCGTTTCGGGCGTTGTTTGAGTCGATTGAGTTGTTGGACGAGTTGGTTTTACTGCGGGTGCTGGAGACAGGATAGTTGTGATTTCGCCTTGAATTACAGGGCGATTAAGCGAAATTACGACTCGCGGCGAAACGATGTTATCGGATTTTTTTGTATCGATTGAGTTCCACAAGCCGATAAATTTTGCGTTGGCGAAAAGATTTTTTTGCGTATTTTCTGCCGTCCAGACTGTGCCGTTGGCGTCGGCGTGGACAATTAACGCGGAAGTGCGATAGAGTTCAATTTGATGTTTTACTAATTCGACGTCGTTAAATTCGATCATTGGCGTCCGGTTAATATTTTTTGCGGCGAAGTGTCCGGTTACGACGATGCGATATTTTCCCGACATTGGTTTACGAAAGAAAATAGCGCGTTCGATTCTTGTTTCGTTGTTATATTTTTTTGCGACTTGCGTTCTTCCCCATCGTACTGGGACGGTGTTACGTTGTGAATCGTATGCTTCGATTGATTCGACGATTACCGATTGCGGCAAGGTAAAATTTTGTCCGAACATTTCACTTGCGCTTTCGAATTCTCCGGCGTATTGTAGCGTTGAATCTCCGGCGTCGAGCAGGGTAGATTGAACGAGCGTAACTTTTGGAATGATTGATTTAGTTTTGATTGAAAGTTTCCAATCGGCGTCGATTTGATGTAGATCGTATTCGGCGGCGAGTTGTGATTCGATGTTTGTTATTGTGTCGTTTGAGATGTTTGAGACGTTTGAATTGGTTAGATTCCAGTCGGGTGAAATTGATTTATTTCGTCCTTGTTGCGGGAGGACGAGTTCTAAAAGCGGGTCGGGTTGAATTGCGAGTAGAGATTTATTTATTGTTACGCGGTATGGTTTTATGACGGGCAATCTGACGTGTCCGATGCCGGAGAAATCGCGTAAGACGAATCCTGCGCGAAGCGTAAAAGAGCCGGCGATTGGCGATTTAAATATTATGCGTGCGATTTCGCGGCGCGTGATTATTTCGTCGGTTGATTCTATTGATTCGTTAATTATTTCAACGTGATCGATTTGGTGTTCATCGCAAAGAAACTGACCGGAGATTTGCCAATGGTCGTCGAGTAGAACATTGACGTAGCGAATTTTATTGCCAGTAATTTTGTAATAGAATTTTGTTCGGATATCGACTTGCGACATTCGGGTTTGCATTAGTATGAACGAGTCGACGGCGGCGTTTGATAATTCGTTACGATAAAGATCGTTATTCCAGGACAGGGCGAGTTTAGTAACTTGACCGATTTTTGCGATCAATTGTCGTGCGTTTGGGGTGTTGTTTTGTTCGGACGATTTAGTTGATTCGCTGATAGATTCTTTAGTTGAAATTGAGATAGGCGTGCATGACGTTTCGCCGAGAGATTCTGTAACGGAAATTGTCGGCGAGTTGAGCGGGACGATGAGATTTAATTTTGCATTTGGTGTTTTGGGAATATCGAAGTTGACGCGTGAATTATCGATACCGTTTATTATTGGCGGTTCGAGCGGGATTTCGAGTTGATGTATTCCGGGCGTAACGTTTTCGATTTCTATGGTTAGGATTCGGTTATTATTTTCTGTTGCGGGGTTGTTATTGAGAATTTGCCAAGTTGTGCGGACGGGTATTGAGTCGAGCGTAGCTTTTTTGGCGGATATAGGCAGAGCCGGCAGAACGATAGTTATATTTTCTGATTTGGTTTCGATTTGGTAGATTGCTTTGAAGTCTTTAATTTCGAGGGTTTGTTTAAGAGAGTTGTGAGTCAGTTTACCGACGTATTCGGCTGATTCGATATTCCAATTTTTCGACTGTAATTTTTGCGTATCTGGAGCGATTTTGTGTAGTAATCGAAAAAATTCTTCCGGTGTCCATACGATATTATTTATGATATTACCTTTATCGTCGGTTGGAAAAAAGACACGATAGGGTTCTGTTTTATTGGGTTCGTTAAAGTTGTTATTATTTTTTTCATTGGATTCGGATTGACTCTGCGATGCGTGAGCGTTAAGCGGCAACAAAGAATTTGACGACGTTGAAGAAACCGCAGAAGACGAATTATTAAGAGTAGTCAATGACGGCTGTAGGATGGGAACAGATTGAGTTTGATTATTTTGATTATTTAATTTATTTTCTAATTGTAATTCGTTAATCGGATCGGCAATAGACAATTTAGCGTCGAATTGTACGACAATTGACGTAGCTAAAATTATTAAAAATTTTAATAAAAAATATTTATTGTTACGAAAAATATTCATTATAAATTGAA
>JAITAZ010000210.1 GCA_031283825.1 Planctomycetaceae bacterium
GTCAACCAAAAATAACATGTCTTAACTTCGATAATCTCTTTATCGGAAATCACCAATGTTTTCTTTCAACAATCAGGAAAAAATCTACTACAAAACTTTGATACTCATGTCTAAAAAAACCTATTTGCGATCTCGGTTATCAATTGTCGTTATTACTGTGTTGGCTCAAGCAAGAGAAAAACTCCGCTGTCTCTTCGGGGCGAAGGATTTTTCTTTTGAACGTGAACGGTTACAATTTAATTTTAGGGGGGCGTATTGAAAGAGTTGACTTTTTTAGTAAGATATTGAAACTATTTGTAATATTTCGTCAATCCTAATCCTATTCCTTTGAGTTTCTGAAAAAAAATCATTACAGCAATAGAATTGCAGCTTTGAATAGTTGCAAAAATTTGTTATGACAAAAAAAGAATTTACCAAGACAACGACTAACGTCTCCAAATCTCGTAGTAGAAATAAACACGACGGTTTCGGAAAATATAAACTGAAAAATGAAGAACAAGCAAAAGAATTTATAAGATTTGCCCTCGAACCAGAGCTACTCGATAAAATAGACGTTGACAATTTAAAAGTAGTTCCTGATTCACACGTGAATGAAGTTTTTTGCTCGTCTTATGCGGACGTTTTATACGAGATTCCGTTTAAAGACCGTAAAAAGTCGTTAATAATTTTCGTGCTTATTGAGTTGAAAACCGACAGTTACAGATGGACGGCATTACAAGTTCTCAACTATGTGTCGATGATTTGGATGTACTTTTTTAATCAAGCGAGGTCGGCGGCTATCAAGAAAGACGCAACGGCTGAAGAAAAACTTAAATTCCGACAATTAGAGTTGCCGATGGTAATTCCGATAGTTTTGCACTACGGTAAAAGACCTTTCAAAGCACCGCTACAAATGATAAAATTGGTCAACGTAACGCAAGGAATGGAAAAATATATTCCAGATTTCTCCTTAATGTTACTAGACCTCGCAGACCCAAAACTATTAAAAAAGTCAGAAGGAAATAGAATAGAAGTTTTCTTTAAAACCTTAAACACTGCTTTTGAAAGCAACGAAAAAAATTTCCTTAACAAAATTAAAGAAATTTATAAACTACTAGAATCTACATTACATACAGAACGATCAAAAGAAGAATGGAACGACGCATTTCGCTATTGGATGAGCAGCGCACACTGTAACTTAAAGTATGACGATTTGTCAAAATTTGAAAAAGAAATAATAGGAGATAAAAACATGCCAACAATTTTAGAAAGATTTCTAAAAGAAAAATTAAAAGTTTGCCAAAAACAAATCCGTGCCGAAGGACGTGAAGAAGGAATCGAAAAAGGAATCGAAAAAGGACGAGCCGAAGGACGCGAAAAAGGACGAGCCGAAGGACGAGCCGAAGGGCGAGCTGAAGGTGTGGTTTTGACTATTTTGAATATTCTTCAAAAAAGATTTGATTCAGTGCCAAAAGAGCTTCAAGATAGGCTTTATAAGAAAACGGATTTAGATTATCTTGATTCGCTTACTGGCAAAGCTCTTACTTGTTTGTCGATTGAGGAGTTTAGCAAGTCGTTAAAATTGTCGCGAAAATAAATTTAATTATCGGCGAATTACGTAATTGACGATTCACGGACAAAATAAAAAAGGATAAAAACATGACATTGCTTTTAAAATGTTCTCACTTGAATTTTCGGTTAGAGTCGTCGGCTTTGATGTTTTCACACTGCTGAAATTTATAGTACGAGTTGTAAAAAAAATTTGGTAACTATTCATTAGATAAACATCATCAATCTGGAATGCGACGTAACTGTCTATATATATTGAGAAGCAATCATTTCGTACAAAAGAAAAAACCTATGTCTCAATGGGGCATTGCAAAAAAATATCACGAATATTCGTTACAAATATTCGCTAAAATTGACGATATTAACAAAAAAATTCCGTAACCATTTTGGGCGTAGGAAATTTTCTCTTTTACGTAAAACGATTACAAAAATTTAATAGACTCTTAAAAAAATTGCTACTGAATAATTACCAAAAACTATCATACAATTTGTACTATGAATTTCGGCAGTTTAATAGATAAAAGCCGACTTTTCGATAGATAAAGCGACGGCTCGCAACGAAAATTCAAGCATGGGCAGGTTAAATAATTATGAGAAGAAAAAACTTAAAATTACGTCGTATTAAAAGAAATCGACGAACAATTTACGACTCGTACTATGAATTTCAGCCAACTATATCCGAAAATTCAAATGCGAATAATTTAAAACAAAATCCATTTCATCAGGATAAGAGAACTTGGTCAAATAAATTTAAAGACGCATTTTACGGTTTGGCGTCGTCTTTTAAAGGACAATCGAGTTATCATGTGCATTTTTTTGCGGCAATAGTTGTGATTTTGGCGTCGTTTTTAGTTGGTAATTTTGATGCGATTCGTTGGTCGATTATCATTCTTTGTATTGCAATTGTTATCACGACAGAAATGTTAAACACGTCAATTGAGAATTTAGCTAAAGCAATTACAACATCATATAACCCAAAAATTGCATTAGCTCTGGACATTGCGAGTGGAGCGGTATTATTAGTATCTTTTGGCGCAGCAATTGTAGGAATAATTTTGTTTACAGAGTCATTTTTTAGACTCGTAGAATTTTTGTAACGAAAATTTCATAAATGTCAATTGTAACCGCTCGCGAGATTTTAATTCCGTATTCCGAATTTCCTTTTAATCTACGACTTGTAGATTATCGCGATGTATGACTTCGGTGTAGAGAGATTGTCCTAGAAAATGGCGTATTTCGCTTGTTTTTTTGCCTTGAATTTTTATTATGTCTTGTTTATTATAGTTTGTTAATCCGCGAGCGATTTCATTTCCGCTTCGGTCAACTAGGGACACGATAGCGCCTCTGTCAAATGCGCCGGCGACGGCTACGATTCCGATTGGCAATAGACTTCTTCCGTTTTCTCTGACGGCTTTAACTGCGCCGTCGTCTAGTACGATTTTTCCTTCTGCTTGTACTGCAAAACCTAGCCAGCGTTTTCTCGCCGACATGTGATTATCTTGAGTAATAAAAAGCGTTCCGACTTCGTTTGCGTTAAAAATATCTTTCAACGAATCTGGATTATCGCCGTTTGCGATAATTACGTTGCCGCCGGATTCGGTAATAATTTTTGCCGCTTTCAATTTACTTGACATTCCGCCTTTGCTCAATTTTGATCTTTTCTCCGCGACCATTTTCATCAAGTCGGGCGTCCATTGTTCGACAATTGGAATCAGTTTAGCATTCGGATCGACTGGATCGCGATCATAAAGACCATCGACGTCGGTGAGTAGAATCAGCAGCGGCGTGTCGAATAAATTCGCGACAAGAGACGCAAGGTGATCGTTATCTCCAAAGGTTGCGTGTAATCTGTTTACGCTTACGGTATCGTTTTCGTTGATGATTGGCAGAGTAACGAATTTTAGCAGGGCGAGAATTGTATTGCGGACATTTAAGTAACGTTTTCGATCTGCGAAATCTTCGGCGGTGAGTAGTACTTGGGCGGTGCAGAGTTCGTGTTTATTCATGAATCTTTCGTAGATTTCGATCAGTTTTCCTTGACCGATAGCGGCGACGGCTTGTAATTCGGCGATTTCGACGGGTCGAGTTGTAAGATGTAGGCTTCCCATTCCTGCGCCGACTGCGCCGGAGGTAACGAGAATTACGCTTTTATTTTTTTTGAACATTGCGGCGATATCGCTCATTAGTTGTTCAATTCGAGTTTCGTTTAGGCGACCGTTATCGCATGTAATTACATTAGTTCCGACCTTGACCACAATGACGTCTGACGTTTTAATCAATTCATCGCGAAGAATAGAATACATTGAATTAACGGGTTAAAGGGTTAACGGGCAGAATTAAAACGTGCAATATGAATTTGGTTTTTAATGTTGTAATTCATGTTAAGCACTTGTTGCCCCATGATCTGGTAGGCAACCACCGACTCAGGTAGGCGACCTTTCGCCGAAAGGTCGCGTTGCCGAAGGCAACAATAAAATGGATTCGACAATAATTAAAATCAATTCAGATTTACCGTCGGCTAACGCCGACGCGACCGTTCGGCGAAAGGTTGCGAACCTACGGTCGCCTACCTGATCTGGGGTAGCAAGTGCGTAACATGAGTTACAAATTAACAAATGTAGAGACGCAATGCCTTGCGTCTCATTGTTCGATCAAAAGATCACCGATAGAGACGCAAAGCATTGCGTCTCTACATTGGGTTTAG
>JAITAZ010000269.1 GCA_031283825.1 Planctomycetaceae bacterium
CGGATACTCTCCGATACTATGAACGAATCGGATTGATTCCCAATGTTAAGCGAAATGAAAACAGAATTAGAAATTATTCGGAAGTTGATTGTAATTGGATTGGATTTATAAAATGTATGAGAAACGCCGGAATTCAAGTCGAGGCATTGACCGAATACGTTAAACTATTTCAACAAGGCGAATCCACTCATTCTGCTAGAAAACAAATTTTAATCGAACAAAAAAATCAATTATCAAACCGAATCGCCGAAATGAAATCGACTCTCAAATTGCTAAACTACAAAATCGAAAACTACGACAGCGTTCTCGTCCCCGCTCAAACAAAATTACAAAAACAGTAATAAGATATTCCTGTAACCGTTCACGCGCAAGAAAAAAATCCTAAACCCTGAAAGGGCGTAGGATTTTTTTTCTTTCTTTTGAACGTGAACGGTTGCCCGATTTCAAACAACGACGTTTTTAATGTCTATTAAAAAAGCTACGACTGAATATTTACAAATTTTCTACTTGAATATTACGTTAAAAGATTATCCAACTTTTATATCTTTTGGCAAATCTAAGCCTACTTCTTTTATTGTATCAAGAATTCCTTTTATGATTTTTTGTACGTCAACTTTGTCCATTCTTGCTTTGTATCCTATCAATAGTCTGTGATTTAAAACCGCTGGCGTAACAAAACGGACGTCCTCAAATCCTACCGACGGACGACCACTTATTAACGCTGCGCTTCTTGACGCTTCCGCAATTGCAATTGCTGCTCGCGGCGACGCCCCAAAAGTAACATACTCTTTCACAATCGACGGCGATTCAACTCCATTCGGATGAGTCGCCGCAACTAATCTCGCAATATACGCGGCAACAGCAGACGGTAAAAAAATTCTACCCTGCGCCGCAAATAATACGTCAAGCAAATCTTTATCGATCTTAGTCAAAGACTCCGGCGGAACTCCATGCCGTCGATTAGAAATTATGTCCTGCAACACCTCCGACGAAGGCATCCCGACAAATAACTTAAACATAAATCTGTCAAGCTGCGCCTCCGGCAACGGATACGTTCCCTCAAGCTCTATCGGATTCTGCGACGCCAACACAAAAAAAGGTTGAGGCAACTTTCGCGTCTGACCCAAAAGCGTTACCGATCCCTCTTGCATCGCCTCCAATAAAGCTGATTGCGTCTTCGGAGACGCACGATTTATCTCGTCCGCCAAAAGAATATTCGTAAAAATCGGACCCGGTTGAAATGTCATCTCGCGTTTGCCGTTGTCGTTTTCCTGAAGAATATTCGTGCCGGAAATATCGCTCGGCATTAAATCCGGCGTAAATTGAACCCGATCAAAAGAAAGACCAAACAAATTGCCAAGCCCCTTGATCAAAGCCGTCTTCCCGACTCCCGGAACACCCTCAAGCAAAATATGACCCCGACTCAAAATACCAATCACAACCATCCGATGCAATTCCGGACGACCAAGAAACATCTTGTCAAGTTCATCAAGCAATCCGCGAATACTAGCCGAAAGAGGTTTAATCTCATCAAGCGTAAGTAAATTTTGCGCCGTCATTTTTTTTATTTTTGTAGATAGTTCAAGGGCAAAAACAGAAAATAAGCGTCCGTCTATAAGCCCAAAATATAACTGTCCCGCATTCGGATTAGTCAACCCAAATTCAAACAGCAGATTACAATGTTGAAAAACCTCCGTGAAACAATAATTCAATCCCTTAACGAAAAACAAAAACTAAACGCCGACTATTATACTTGTAATATCAACATTGTATATTAGGTAGTAACTATTCAGTCGATAGCAATTCCAGATCAATGATTGCCTACCGAATAATTAAAAATTTAAACATCATAATTGCGACTTCGCGAAGTATTTTTTAGCGGAATTATCGTTACAAAAACTCTACTGAAATATTACCTCTAATCTAAATTGTAACCGTTCACGGGTTTTAAAATTCGGATTTGAATTGCTAAACCGAATGTAGAGACGCAATGCTTTGCGTCTCTATCGATGAGCTTTTGATCGAACAATGAGACGCAATGCTTTGCGTCTCTATCGGTGATCTTTTGATCGAACAATGAGACGCAAGGCATTGCGTCTCTACTGTTGTTAATTTGTAACTATTCACGTTTTAATTTTTCGATAAAAAATTCCGTGAACGGTTACTCTAAATTTAATATTGCGAATTTTTTTGAATCTTTTAATTTCTTTTTTGCGTCATCAGTTATTAGCGAGTTATTTTTTAGCGTCAATTCTTTTAATTTTTGTAACGATAATAAAAGCTCAATTGATTTATCAGTTATTTGAGTTCCCGAAATCGATATAGATTTCAAATTTGACAGACGCGAAATCGATTCGACAGTTTTGTCCGTGATTAATGTCATGTTTCTGATTTCTAGCGTTTCTAGTTCTTTCAAGTAAATTAAGTTTCTCAAGCCGCCGTCGGAGACAGAGTCTAGTTCTTGTAGATAGAGTCTTTTCAACGTTGATAATTCTCTGAACGCGATCAATCCGTCGTCGTCGATTGCGGGCAAATCTCGCAACGTTAATCGTTTTAGAGGTTTGCCTTGCAATGACAGAAGTCCGTTTGAGCCGAAATTGGTGCATCTATAAATAATAAGACTTGATAACTTCGGGAAATTTTTTAACACTTCACCTGCGAGATCGCTGATTGTGAAATCTTGGACATCAAGCGTTTCAAGATTTTTCGCCGCCGCCAACGCTTTCACGCCGCCGTCGTCAATCGCCGGAGACAAATGTTTCAACGACCGCAATTTCGGAATGCCAGCTACAGATTCGAGTCCTTTGTTGCTTATCGACATGTTTCCGCGAATGTCTAACGCGCGTAATTTCGGCAAAGTTGCAAGCGTCGATAGCTGCGAATCCGAAAACGAACAATAAACTAATATCAACGTTTCGAGTTCGCTCAATTTAGAAATTTCGGCAATTGATTTATCTGTTAGCGAAAAATTACGCGACAAGTCCAAAACGCTAATCAACGGAAACGATTTTACAATCGTCTCAACTGATACGTCAGTTATTGCCGAGTGCGTTATTGTCAGATTCGTAATTTTTTTCAGACCCGTTAATTTCTGTAAAGTGTCGTCGTTGAAATTTGGGAAGTTTGTTATTTTTAGCGTTGTCAATTCAATTTGTTTTGCGAAAGTATCGAACATCTCGACGGCGATTTTATCTCCGCTGATTGACAACGATTTCAAATCTCCGGTTGTTGACAATTCATATTTCCCGCCGATTTTTTCGATTAGTTCAATAGCGTCTTTAGCAATCGGCGTAGGTTCAGGAATTGCAATTGCCGGCAAAGACATTTCCGTCGGCGGAGACGTTGAAGGCGTCCTTACGTTTGTGGTTGTAGTCGTAGTTTTAAAATTGGTAACTAGATCGCAACCGGATTGAAATATAGTCAAACATATTGACGTAAAAAGTAAAAAACGTTTCATTTTTTTCTATATATTAGAGGTTAAATTGTTCTGTTGATTTTTATAATTTTTGTAACTATTCAGGCGTAGTATTTTTTATGATTAGGTAGATCGCCTACCTGATCGGGAATTATTTTTCGTCGAGAAATTACCTAGACCTAGAATAGTTAATAATTTTTAAAGTGCAAGCGATTTAATAATATCATAAAATTATAAAGTAAATATCATCCCCAAGCCGTTTTTAAAAATTCGTAGTTATTCAGTTGCGTTACCGAAGACAACGTTAGCGACGAGAGATTAGATTAACGTCTATGTTGTCTGAACTATGATTTATATGATTTTTATGATTTCAATATTCCAATCGCACAAATCATAAAAATCACAAAAAACTTAATTTTGAATTTTTTAGGTTATATTGTCAGGTTTGCGAATGCGTGTATAATTCCGTTCCTTTTGACAATTTGATCTTTGATTCTGACGACTTAAAAATCGGATTGTCGAATTTACGTTTTTGTTTTTTGAATTTTTGTAACTATTCGGTAGAAAATTTTTGGAGAGATAAATGATTAACGTTGACCTTAAAGATCGCATTGCCATCGTTACCGGCGCAACTCGCGGGATTGGTTTAGGGATTGCTAAAGCTCTTGTAAGCAGTGGAGTTAAGACGTCTATTGTCGGCACGAATCAGGAACGATTGGACTCCGCGATTGAATCTTTGAGTCAATTAGGCACAAACGTTGATGGTTATATTTGTAATGTGTCGATGACAGACGCGGTCGAAAATACCGTTAATTCTGTGTTATCGAAACATGGTCAAATTGACATTTTGGTTAATTGTGCGGGTATAACTCGCGATGTTCCGCTTGGCGCAATGAAAGACGAACAATGGGACGACGTCATCGCGATAAATTTACGCGGACCGTTTTTGTTCACGCGAGCTTGTTCAAAACCAATGAGACGCGCAAGAAAAGGGCGAATTGTAAATATCACGAGTATTGTTGGAATGATGGGCAACAAGGGTCAAGCGAATTATTCGGCGTCGAAAGCGGGGTTGATTGGATTCACGCGCACGGCGGCGAAAGAGTTAGCGGGAAAAAATATTACGGTCAACGCAATTGCGCCGGGATTTATCGACACCGACATGACGGCGGTGTTGCCGGAAGTTATAAAAAATGAAATGCTAAGCCGAACTCCATTAGCAAGATTCGGTCAAGTTGACGACGTTGCCAATGCCGTTTTATTTTTTGTCAGCGATGAGGCGTCTTTCATTACCGGTCAAATTCTAACTGTCGATGGCGGTTTAACAAGATAACGACGTCAGACAGATCGACCATGAATTTCGGCGACTCAAAAACATAAAGCCTGTTGAGACGCTCAATCGTTGACTTGAAATTATCATGTCCTCAAAGTCCCATTTGTCCCCTTAAAAAAAACTGCAACTGAATAATAGTTACAGAAATTTCTTTGATGTCAAAATCTAGCGTGGAATTTCAGGTTAAGCGTATTATTTCGCTTCTTCTTGAGGGCGGGGCGAGTGATTGTATTTTGGTTGGCGGTTCTGTGCGCGATCAAATTTTGGGATTTCAGCCGAAGGATTTTGACGTTGAAGTTTATGGTTTAACGTATGAAATGATAATTAGCATTTTGCGTCGTCATTATAGTTATAATGTAAATTTTGTTGGTCGAAGTTTTGGCACGATAAAGATTGGTTCTTCGATTGACATAAGTATTCCGCGAGTTGAGTCGAAATCTGGCGTTGGTCATCGTGGATTTGATGTGAAGTGCGATCCGAATCTTGATTTGTATTCGGCGTTTTCTCGTCGTGATTTTACGATCAATGCGATTGGTCGTCGTGTTGACAACTCAATTTACGATCCTTTTGACGGCGTCGGAGACATCAATCGTAAGATATTGCGAGCGCCGACAGATGCGTTTTGCGAAGACCCGTTGCGGGTGTTGCGGGGAATGCAATTTGCGGCGAGGTTTGGTTTCAGCATGGATTCAAAAACGATTGAATTGTGCAAGCGGGTTTTCGATGAATTTAATACGCTTTCGGTTGAGAGAGTTTGGGGCGAGTGGTCGAAGTGGGCGTTGAAAGGAGTCGAGTTATCGCGAGGATTATTTGTTTTGCGGGACACAGAATGGATACAACATTTTCCTGAGATTGCCGATTTAATTAACGTAACGAAAATTCCAACTGCGAGCGTCTCCGGTAAAATTTCAGCAGATGAAAATGCGTTTACAAATACGGCGAGGATTTGCGATATTGCGGCAAAAATTGCGGATAGATTTAATTTCGACAATGAGGAACGTTTGACGTTAATATTTTCCGCGTTATGTTATAACATGAGCGGAATGAATTTTTCGCGAGGCGATGATTTATCGTATCAAGAATTATTGGAGTTGGACGCGGGTTTTCAATCGGTTAATTTATCGACTAGAGTTAAGACGCCGATATTGAGATTAGCGAGTCGATTTTTGAATCGGCTGAAGCCTCCGTCGGTTGTAGTTGACAAAATTTTATCGACTGTAGGCGAGCGGTTGACAAATTATTTTGTAACGGGCGAGCGCGTTTTCGGCGACAGTTGTTTGAGACGGCTTGCAACGAGACTCAATCCGTCGAGTATTAAGATTTGGGCGGCGTTGTGCAGGTCGATAATTGAGGCGAATGGCAAGACAGATTTGATTCGGCAAATTGAGAAATGCGAATTGAGGGCGGAGGAGTTGAATATAATAAATTGCAAGCCGAAGCCAATTTTGCAAGGCAGAGATTTAATTCCAAAAGGAGTAAATCCCGGTAAAGAGATGGGAAAAATTCTAAACAACGCCTACGAAGCTCAACTCGATGGAGAGTTCAACAACATTGATGAAGCGATCATTTGGTACAATAATTGTTACAATAAATAACTCATGTTACGCAGTAGTTGTCCGTCAGGTCGCGTTGCCGAAGGCAACGATAAAATGGATTCGACAATAATTAAAATCAATTCAGATTTACCGTCGGCTACCGCCGACGCGACTTTCGGCGAAAGGTCGCCTACCTGAGTCAGCGGTCGCCTACCAGATCGGGGGTAGCATGTGCGTAACATGAATTAATATTTGTAACGAATATTCGTAATAATTTTTTTCCGCTGCCCTTTCAGGGCGTAGGATTTTTTCTCTTGCGAGTGAACGGTTACCGCTTTTGAATGGCTAAAACAACTGTAGAGACGCAATGCTTTGCGTCTCTATCGGTGATCTTTTGATCGAATATAAGTTAAACCAACAGTAGAGACGCAATGCTTTGCGTCTCTACGATTGTTAATTTGTAACTATTCACGTTTAAATTTTTTGATAAAAAATTTCGTGAATGGTTACAAAAAATTTTACCTTTTGTTACCGTTCAAAGTATAGTAACCCCAGATACAGTAGGCGATCTTTCGTCGAAAGGTCGCGTTGCCGAAGGCAACGTTAGTAATGATAAAAAACTTGAATAGACGGTTACAAACTCACCCGTGAAATTTCACGGGGCTATCATATTTAACGGAATTAACGTTTTCTTTTTCATAATAGCTATCATATTTGACGGCAAATAATTTTGAAAAAGAATATTTAAAATTTTTAAGTTGAAAAAAATTTGAATCAAAAAAATCAGCTTTTGCTCTCTTAATTCCCATAAATTCTAGGGGAATGGCAAATAAATTTTATTTGGCGTATGAATTTTGTTTTTATAGTTACGATCAATCTCCGACTCAAGGCTGACAACTTATGGCATGTAGATTGCAACAGTAATACTAACGCAGTTAAGTTATCGTTTGTAGATTTATAATCTCTCGTATTGGTTAGCAACTTGATTATTTTTTTCATGAGATTTCTACAAAGTAAATTTTATTGCGTTTAAAGTCGTTTATTTTGCTGTAGTTTTTTGAACAGTTTGAAAAATTACAGCATGATAATTATGTAACATTAAATGTCCACAACAACCCAAAAATGAAAGGACAAAAAATGAAAAAAACAAATTCGGTTTTCAGTTTATTTTCAACAAGCGTAAAAGTTGAAATTCAAAAAGTTAAAATAGACAGTAAAAATGTTAAAATGGCGAAGGGGGGGGGGGGGTACGCAATGTTAAAAATTGCTTTTTTGGCAATTTTTTTGCTAAATCTCTTGTTTTCCCTCTTAAAAAACCTCCTGCTTTTTTTGGCTTTACACTTGTCGAGCTTTTGGTGGTAATTGCGATTATTGGAATCTTGATCGCTCTTTTATTACCCGCAGTTCAAGCCGCCCGCGAGGCAGCTCGACGAATAAAATGTACAAATAATCAGAAACAAATTGTGCTGGCATTCCATAACTATCACGACGCATATCAACATTTTCCATGGGGCTTCAGAGCTTCAATGTATGGAACTTGGGCTATGCAGACTTTAGCATTTATGGAACAGGAACAAATCACATCAAAATACAGATGGGATATCTACTTAAATAACACTACGAATTTAACATTATTAGACGGGCTAATAATTCCTGCATATACTTGTCCTTCAGATAGCGGTAATAACAGCAAAACTAGACTATATAATCATCGGGCTCATAATTACGTTGTTTGCTTGGGACGCGATTGGGTATGGTATCAGGGGGCATATAAGGCTTCCGTTAAAAGCGATAATCTTTTAGTTGACGAGGTAAGTAATGGAAATCCGTCGCGGTATAATGCAATGTTCACGGGAGCCGGCATGACGTCAAGTTCTTATTCTGTCCCTCCAGCATATCCGCGTACAACAACGTTTGCAGATATTTCAGATGGAACATCCAATACGCTTGCCGTATCAGAGACGATTCAAAGTCTTGATCATTTTTATGATTGTCGCGGCGATCTTTGGTGGTCGGACAATTGTTATTTTAATACAAGTTTAGCGCCCAATACGAGGTCTCCTGATGTTGAGTGTACCGGCTGGGTAACGCATTCATTGCATCCGCTAACATACTATACTTCTTCTGGCACTTTAGGCAATTACGTGAGAGCGGCGGCTCGAAGTTGGCATGTTGGCGGAGTTGTTGCTGGACTTGGCGACGGTTCAATTCGATTTATTCCAAATCAGATTGATCTCAATATTTGGCTTGGTGCTGGATCAATAAATGGCGATGAAATTGGTTCATTGCCGTAATTATTGTCTGAACTATGATTTTTGTGATTTGTATGATTGTTATGATTTTATAC
>JAITAZ010000309.1 GCA_031283825.1 Planctomycetaceae bacterium
TTAATTTGCTCAATGAACTGTTCAGATGCCGGAAATAAATTTTTGTGGATGTTAAAAAACTCCCAAACATATCGCTGCACACTGTTAGTGAAAGAAACTCTAAATCGCTCAACGCTTGACGTATCAATTCCTGAGAAATTAAACGCCATCACCGCGTAATTGTTTTTAAGCGGAGTCGGATTTTGACCAATATACAAATCGCCGAAAAGCTGATTGAACTCATCGGCGTGATTTATATCGTAGTAATATGAGAGCATCGAGAGAAATAAACTTTTCCCGAATCGGCGAGGGCGAATGAATATCTTGCTATCGTTTTCATTTTCAAGCAACTCAATAAATCGCGTCTTATCAACATAGACATAATTATTTTGTTCGCGAATACTTTTAAAATCCGCTTTACCGTATGGTAATTTTTTGGTTTTTTGAGTAGTCATAAAATTTCATTTTTAGTTAAAGTAAATTTGTAACCGTTCACGGTTTTTTAATTCGGAATTGAGTTTTGAGTAATACCAGCGGGAATATTTGTTTTGTAATTATTATGAATGCACGTGAAATAATAATTTGCAAATAACAATAAATTAAAAACCATTCGTAGAGACGCAAGGCTTTGCGTCTCTATGATTGTTAATTTGTAACTATTCGCGTTTTAATTTTTTTCGATAAAAAATTCCGTGAACGGTTACTAATTTATTTCTTGAGTCTTTGATTTGAGTCTCCGATTTTAACAATTACTCAATGTTTTGAACGCGGGCAAGCTTATTTGTCGGCGTTTAAATTGGTATAATCGGCATAATCATTATGACTGCTATAATCAATTCTATCAATATAATTGTCTGTAATAAATCGTTTGTTTCAAGATAGTTTAATTTTTTAGAATCGTAACAATTATCGATTCGGCGTAAATTTCTTTCAAATTCTCTGCGAAAAAGAAAAGCCCAAATGTCTAACTTGAAAATAAATTTTCCTGAAATCCGATTTTAATCTCGACTCTGCATCGGTTTGTGCGATATCTTTTATTGACGTAATTGATAATTTTCTGTTCTCGACTAGCCGCCGACTCAAAAACTAAAATTTATTTTAAGACTAAACATAATCTTCAATTTTTCAAGCGGGTTCTTTTTGAATATTTGGTTTTGGACAATTTATCGATTGTTTTTCATGTCAAAATTAATCGCCTGCTTATTGACTGTTTTTTTATAATTTGCGAAAATACACGCGAATCGATTGGAATATTACAATGGAATTATTGTAACGTTTATTAATATTTTCATGCAGTAATAATTTTTTGTTACCGTTCACGGTTTTTAAATTCGGAATTAAAGTATTTTAAACTGTTCACACGTAAATTTTCGGTTCGAGCCGCCGGCTTTCCGAAAGTAAGCTGGCGGTTCTAACCGAAATTTAAAGTGAGAGCAGTTTAAAATCCTACAGAGTAATCGCAAAAATTTAATTTACGAATAGTTTAGTTTAGAATGCAACAAGTTTCCATCTTGAAAAAATTTCATGTCGAATACCGATAAAAACGAAATTACGAAATTACGTCAACTTTTGGTTGGACGTAGCGCTCCGCCGTTTGAGGAATTATTCCCCAACGTTGACCAAGCTACGAATCCCGATCTCGCGACGACGTACTCCGACATACTTGAAATACGAGAGATTCTACGCTTATTCGCCGGCGGAGATTTCGACGTTGAAATACAAATTCGCGGTGCAATCGCCGGTTATTTGAAAACGTTGCAAGCTAATCTACGTCATCTTGCGTGGCAAGTTGAACAAGTCGCTATTGGCGATTTTTCGCAGCGAGTTGATTTCATGGGCAATTTCTCTAAAGCGTTCAACTCGATGGTAACTCAATTGTACGATTTCCGCGAGCGCGCCGCCGAAGAACGCACGCAAATAATGCTCGACGCTACGCCGCTTTGTGTCGCGTTTTGGGATGAAAATATAAATCTTATTGATTGCAATCTTGAAGCGGTTCAGTTATTCGGTTTAAGATACAAGCAAGAATTTGTTGAACGATTTTTAGACTTCTCGCCGGAATTGCAGCCAAACGGAATGAATTCGCAACAACTAATAAAAGAGCGTTTGCGAACCGCGTTTGAAACAGGTCGATTAGAATTCGAATGGATGCATCAAACGGCGGCGGGCGAAATGTTGCCGTCGGAAGTTACTCTTGTTAGAGTTGAGCGAAAAGGCGTTTTTATGGTCGTGAGTTATATTCGCGATGTCCGTGAACTCAAGAAAGCTCAATTCGCGTTGGAGCAAGAGCGAATTTTGTTGCTCGACGTTCTCAATTCGAGTCCGGTGTGTTTCTCGATTGTGGTTGACGGAAAAATCAGATACTCGACTCCGTTCATGCAAGACTTTTTAGGAGTAAACGGAGAAGAAGAAATCAACGACTTCTTCCAAGATCGAAACGCCGCAAAAAAATTATTCGACGAGTTGCTTGAAAACAAAATTATCCACTGGCGGGACGTGTCAATGCGAACCAAAAGCGGAGAGCCGAAAGAAATGTTGGCGAATTTATTCTACACGGATTACTACATGGAAAAAGGCGCGATGGTTTGGCTAGTTGACGTTACGCAGATTCGCAAAGCTCAAAATGAATTGCAAAACGCGCGTAATGTCGCGGAAGATTTAGCTAGACTGAAAAACGATTTCCTCGCTAATATTAGCCACGAAATAAGGACGCCGATGAATGCGATTCTCGGAATTGCTAATCTGGTTCTAAACACGAAACTTGATGATAAACAACGCGATCTCGTAGGCACGTTGGAAAATTCAGCAAAGAAATTACTGATAATTATCAACGATATTTTAGACTTTTCTAAACTTGAAGCCGGTAAATTGGTGATGCAATTAAAAGAATTTTCGCCTGCTAAAGTAATTGATGAAATCGTCCAAGAGTACAAACCGGAGATTGAAAATAAAGGCTTGCAATTTTTAATCAACGTCGATTCGGAGTTGCCGGAGAAAGTTATCGGCGACCACAGCAGATTAAAACAAGTGCTTGATAACCTGTTAAGCAACGCGATCAAATTTACGGAGACTGGAACGATTTCGTTGAAAGTTGACGCGTCGAGTACGTTGGATTCTACAATTCTTTTGCCGGCAGATTTACAAGCCGTCGGCGAAATCAAAACTGACAATTCGGCGACATTGCGATTTGTTGTTTCTGATACGGGAATTGGAATGACCGAGAAAGAATTACGTCAGCTTTTCACGCCTTTTTCGCAAGCGGATTCCTCGACAACTAGACAATATGGCGGAACTGGTTTAGGGTTGTCGATAACAAAGAGTCTGGTAGAAGCGATGAACGGAAATATTAAATGTGAAAGTCATCGCGGACGCGGTTCGATTTTTAAATTTATGGTGAAATTCATGTTGCCGGATGTAAATGTGAATATTAACGCAACTGAAGTTACAATTCCTCCGACGCTAAAAAAAGATGAACCGCTGCAAATTGAAGAGAAAAAAGAAAAACCGCCGGATGTAGAAATCCCTGAAAATGTACGAGGAATACTTATCTTGCTAGTTGAAGACAACAAGATAAATCAATTAGTTGCAACTGAATTATTAAAGAGAAAAGGATTCGAAGTTGATGTAGCGTCGAATGGAAGAATCGCTGTAGAGATGGTAAAGTTGAAAGATTACGGATTGGTGTTGATGGATATTCAGATGCCGGAGATGGACGGATTTCAAGCGACGGAAGCGATTAGAAAAGATCAAAAATTCGCTGACTTGCCGATTCTAGCAATGACTGCTCACGCGATGGCAGGATACAAAGAGCAATGCCTAGCCGCAGGAATGAACGAACATATCACCAAACCGATTGATCCGGTTGTATTATATAAAAGTATAATTCAGTGGGCAAAGATCAAAAAAAATTAACGAAAATTGCAGATAAATAATTATGAATAATTATGTATATTATTAAATTTTATTTATTCTGTGTTTAATTGGGAGCAATTTACGATGCCTCGAAATGAATTTACGTCTATTTTTTTACCGAGTTCTCCGATTCCAGATCCGCCGGATTGGCGTCCGTTTTTTTATATGATTTTTCAGGTAATGGTAATTTTAATTTTTGTTTCGTTTATTGGATTTATAATTTATGAGATGGCGATGGATACGATAGACAAACCGATTTGGGAAGGCGGCGAGGCGATAGTAAAGCAGCAATTGACTCCTCCGACAGACGAGGAAATTGCTTTGCAATTTAGGATAATTTCGCCTTTATCTAACACGCGGATTAGAGGCGGAGTTGTAACTATAATTTGCGATTGGCAACCGGATTCATTTACGCAATTGAGAAATTCTCCGACCAAGTTGAAGCCTTCTTATGATCCGGAGTTATTGGTTGACGATCAGAGGGTAGGTTGGTCGGAGAGGTATGATAGGAGTTGGTATGTTCAAGTTGAGTTAAAGTCTGGTTTGCACAAGTTGCGAGTTGGGTCTTTTGTTGTTGAGTTTATTGTTGAGTCTAATGATGGCAACCGGTCTGAGGACATTTTACCTGGGCGGGTTGACAAGGATTTATCTTTAGTTGATAAGAGGAGTGATGACGATTATAAAATTAAAAAAGCGTTATGGCAGGTAGTGCGGACGCATGAGTTTGTAAATGATGCTGACAAGTGTGATATTTGTCATGAGATAATTGCGGACAAGGACAATTCATTAACGATGATGCAGAGACGAACATTGAGACCGGTGAATAATTCGTCGTCGTGTATAGGTTGTCATGATAAAAGCAAGATTCATTTTTCGCATGGCAATAAACTTGAAATCTGGGAAAGCTGTTCCAAATGCCACATCTTACATGGAACAACCGTTGACAAAAAAGGATTACTAAAAAAATAAGGTAACCGTTCACGGTTTTAAAATTGGGAACTTCTAAAAACTCGTGAACGGTTATGTAAAAAATATACCTAATTTTCTTAACAAACTAGCATTTTAGAATAACGTTTTTACGTATGTTGACAGTCGTTTGAACTCTGATATATTGTGCCTAACAATTGAATTATTAACTCATTTTACGCACTTGTTGCCCCAGATCTGGTAGGCGACCTGATCGGTGATCAACCTGATCTACTGACGGACAAATACTGCGTAACATGAGTTATTAAAATATTCCACAAATATGTTACAAAAATTTCAACCAACTAAAACTAAAAATGAAAAATTCAATCAATATGAAAAAAAAATATACTATATATACAACGCTTGTTTCACTTGCGTTTTTGCTCTCGACTTTTTCGATTTTTTCGACTTTATTGTCGGCAGAATCTCAAAATTACATTTTGGAAAACAACTCGTTAAAACGAGTCTTGTCTGTAACGGCAGATCAAATTTTGCAAACTTCAGAAATTACAAATAAACGAAACAACGTTACAGTCAAACCGGCGTCCGCTCGCGAATTTCAAATCCGATTGTCTAAAGGTACTGATAAACCAGAAACGCAATTTACTCTCAACTCCGCCGATTTTGCCGTCAAAAACACCCAGCAAAATAAAACGAAAGATAAAAAAACTTTGACGTTTAATCTCGAAGGAAAAAAATATCCAATTACAATTTCCGTCGAATACTCGCTAAATGATAACGAATTTTTTATGCGGAAAATTTTACGCATTCTCAGTAAAGATGATTTCATTTTAGAACGAATCGACGTCGAAACGCTACGACTCGAAGACGCTTATCAACCTTATACATTGCGCGAAATCACGGCTAACGCCAACGCTCGCTGGAGTCCCGGACTCGGTCAGCCGCTTTATGAGTCGAAAGCTGCAATGTTTTGGGGAATAGAATTTCCGGCGGCAGATAATCGCGTTGCCAACGACGAACTTATCGCCGGTTATCTCTACGGAAAAAAACTCGCAAAAGAAACAACTTACGTCAGCTATCCGGCAGTAATGGGCGCAGCGGATGATCCGAATTTCATCCGCGAATCATTATTCGAATACATCGAACTTGTGCGAAAACGTCCGCTCCGCTTACAAGTACAATATAACTCTTGGTTCGATCTCGGAGGAAGAGGTGTCAACCGAAATACAATTGCTAACAGCGTTTCCAAAATTCATCAAGAATTAGTAAAAGCTCGCGGTTGTCGTCCTCTTAATGCTTACGTTATCGATGACGGCTGGCAAGACACGGGCGCGGATTGGTCAGATAAAGTTTGGAAAGTAAATACGCAGCGATTCGACGCCGACTTCGCCGAAACCGTAAGTCTGATGAAAGAAATTGACTCAAATCTCGGACTTTGGATGAGTCCGGGTTGTTTGTTCGGCGCTGAAGGCGCGGCAAAAAAAATGAAAAATCAAGGTTATGAGATGCTCGATCCTTGGGCGTCGATGGCAGGTCCGAAATACATGCAAGCATTCGAAGACAGAACAGTCGAGCTTACTCGTCAAGGCGTAAGTTTTTTCAAACTGGATGGAATTTTTGGTCATCTAAATGTTCGCAATTTTGAACTGCACGGCGGACGCTACGGCTTGCCCGAAATGCCGCAACTCGAACTCGACGGATTCGCTTCAAACGACAAACGATTAAACGACTCAAAATACGACGAGCTGAAAATCTACTATCTTTCCGCCGGAACTGAACGTTTGATTCAAGCCTTTGACAATGTTGCTAAAATCAATCCTGACATATATTTTGTGATTAGCAACGGCGCGTGGTTGAGTCCTTGGTGGTTGGTTCATATTGATTCAGTTTGGATGATCAACGCGGACGACGCGGCGGGCGGCAGCTTGCGTAATGCAGAACTTACGTATCGCGACGGTTGCTATTACGAATTTTGGACAACTCAACACGCTCAATTTCCGTTGTATGCTATTTTCAACCATGAGCCGAAAAAATTAAACTCAAAAGAACCAAAAGACGTTTTTCGTAAATATCTTTATATGAATCTTTCACGCGGCACGGGATTTGTTGAGATGTACATTAAACCAAAAGAACTCAGCGATTATGACTGGGACGTATTGGCGGAAGGTTTACAATGGACTTACGAGATGTTTCCTACTTTCAATCGCGTTTTAATGCACGGCGGCAATCCAAGAAAAAATGAAGTTTATGGTTTTACGGCGTGGAACAACGATATTGGCTATATTTCATTGCACAATCCGGCAGACAAACCGAGTCAATATTCGGTGTATCTTAATCGTGAATTTGGTTTGCCGGCTGAAACGGCAAAAGATAAAACGAATAAATTTTACATTAATTCTCCGCTTGAGGACAGCGTCAAAGATTTACCTGAAACAATTCAAGTTGGAGATAAGTTGACATTTCAATTGCAGCCTAAAGAAATACGAATCGTTTGTTTCAGTAAAACGCAGAATAATTGGCAAAATCTAAAATCGTTACAGAAACGAACCTCAAACGATTTCCAACCGCCGCCGCCAACGACAACGCCGACAACAACAAAGTAAAATTGTAACCGTTCACGAGTTTTTAAATTCCGAATTTTAAATCCGTGAACGG
>JAITAZ010000485.1 GCA_031283825.1 Planctomycetaceae bacterium
GTTATTTCTTTAAACCATTTACCGACAGTTATACTTTTTAAGCCGCCGGTTAAACGTACCTAAAACGCTTTATTCTCTCTTCCCCTCTACTACAACTAAACAACTACTACAACTAAAGATCACCCGTATCTTTCTTTTTCTATTTGGTCTAGGGTTTTTCCTGAGGTGTTTGGGCAAAAGATTGTTCCGATTAACATGCTAATTGTTGCGAAAATTACTAGAATAACAGCGACTATCGGTAGTCCCTCTCCATTTTTGCCTATTATAATCGGCACGAAAAAACTCCAAATACTCAAAAAGAATCTCGCAGAAAAAAATGAAAAACCTTGCGCCGCCGCCCTATACCGCGCCGGAAATATCTCCGCTCCCCACATCTGATAAAACGCTTGCTGCCCAGAACCATTGTTTATTCCCATCAATATAGAAGTAATTACAAATAGACCTATACCCAAATACTCCTTCGGCAACATAAATAATCCCCACGCAACAATGTATAAACTCGCAACCACAAAATAAATTAAACGACGACTAAATCTGTCCGCAAGTTTCATAAATATAAAGAACGTCGCAAAACACGACGTTATAAATACCAAAGCTGATAACGCTAGAGACGTCTCCTTCGATAGACCGCCCTTTTTCGTTTTATTATTTAAATTCAACTCCTGCGATGCCTCTTTTGACACGTCTTCATTTTTAATAATTTTCGTTTCATTATTTGAATTCAACTCCTGCGACGCCTCAATTTTTACGCTTCCGGCATTCTCATAAATGTACGGCAAAAAGAATCCGCCAGTTCCCGCCGCAAGATTCCAAATCATATAAACGCCAATAAGTAAAAGAATCCCGCGTAAATTCGTCTTGTTCGTGAACAAATCCCAATAACTCGTTTTTTGCCAAACGCCGGAAGCAATCAACTCTTTTTCTTTCTGCTTATTCGTAATCCATTCTTCCGATTCCGGCATCCGTAATCGCATCAGCCACGTAACAAACGCAATAACTACAAGATGACCAAACACCAAACGATTGCCAAACACGCCAAGATGCAACTGCCACTCCAAAACAGCAGAAAGCAATAACACAACAGCAGGTCCTAAAGCCCACATCAATTGAGCTGTTCCGCAATGTCTTGCCCGATTTTCGGCGGGAGCATTTTCGGCTATCAACGTCCATGACGCCGCAACGTCCGCGCCAACTGATAAGCCGACAATAATATATCCAATCAATAACATCTGATAATTCACGCCAAAAACAATCAAAAGCATACCGATAATATAAAATAATAAATCATAAGTATAGACAAGCTTTCGACCATATAAATCACAAATTCGCCCGCCAATCAACGCGCCTATCGCGGCAGATAACGCATTAGAACTACACGCACCAAGCAAACCAAGTTGCCAATCGCCCATTTGAAGATATTCCTTCCAAAGCGCAAGTCCAGCAGCACCAGCAACAATCGAACCAGCATCAATATAACTGGTCATCGAAGCAACTATAGTCTTTGTCCAAGTAGATGGTTTGTTCATTTTTAGTTGGTAGTTGTATTAGTTAGTAGTTGTATTAGTTGTAGTAGGGGGAAGTTATTTAGGGGAAAGTTTTTTAGGCGTGAAGTTATTTAGGGGAAGTTATTTTTTCTTTGCGGCGGATTGTAGGCGTTCCTCTTGTTCGGCGGCTTGCTCTATCGTTCCTACGTACATGAACGCTTGCTCCGATAAATGATCCCACTTGCCAGATGCAATCTCCTCAAAAGAACGAATCGTGTCCTCAAGCGGCGTGATCTCGCCTTTCTTGCCGGTGAAAACCTCCGCAACCAAAAACGGTTGAGATAAAAATCTCTCCATTCTCCGCGCTCTCAACACGACTAATTTGTCCTCTTCCGCCAATTCGTCAACTCCGAGAATCGCAATAATATCTTGCAACTCTCTGTATCTTTGCAACGTTCTCTGAACCGTTCTCGCACAGTCATAATGACGCTGTCCGACATACTGCGGATCAAGCACCCGACTCGACGACGCTAACGGATCAACCGCTGGATAAATTCCCTTTTCCGAAATCGCTCTTTCAAGATAAATGAAAGCGTCCAACTGACCAAACGCTGTTGCCGGCGCGGGATCAGTCGGGTCGTCCGCCGGAACATAAACCGCTTGAACCGACGTAATCGCCCCACGCGAAGTTGACGCAATCCGCTCTTGTAACGCGCCCATCTCCGACGCTAATGTCGGCTGATAACCCACCGCCGACGGCATCCGACCCAACAACGCCGATACCTCCGAACCCGCTTGAGAAAATCTAAATATGTTGTCAACAAAAAGCAATACGTCCGTTCCTGAAACGTCTCTAAAATATTCCGCCATCGTCAACGCCGATAACGCAACCCGCAACCTCGCACCCGGCGGCTCATTCATCTGACCAAAAACCATCGTCGTCTGCTCTATCACCTTACGACCCGTATTGCCAATTTGAGCTTCCGACATTTCAAGCCAAAGATCGTTACCTTCCCGCGTTCTTTCTCCAACTCCGGCAAACACCGAACTGCCACCGTGAGCCGACGCGATTCTTGCAATTAACTCTTGCAGAATAACCGTTTTTCCGAGTCCAGCACCGCCGAATAATCCGGCTTTACCGCCGCGAACAAAAGGCGTCAAAAGATCAATTACCTTAATTCCCGTTTCAAAAACTTCCGTTTTCGTTGCAAGTTCGGTAATTTGCGGCGCGTCGCGGTGAATCGGTCTGTACTCCGACGCATTGATTGCGCCTTTTTTGTCAACAGGTTCGCCTAGCAAATTAAACACTCTTCCGAGCGTTTCCTTGCCGACCGGAACGGTAACCGGCGAGCCGGTGTCAACGCATTCCATTCCGCGAACAAGTCCGTCTGTCGTTCCAAGCGCAACGCACCGAACCTTGCCGCCGCCAAGATGCTGCTGAATCTCGCCAACAAGATGAATCACTAAACCCTTCTGCTCGCTATCAATACGTACCGCATTGAATATCGACGGAAGAGACGACTCGGAAAACTCCGCGTCAAACGTAGAACCAATTACTTGAGTAATCTTACCAATATTGTTTTTAACAGAAACCATGTTAATTGTTTTAGTTCAATCGCGCCCAAATTAAAATAAACTACAGATAATATTCTAAAGCGCAATTAGTATATGTTGCGTATTGACGGATAAAAAAAGCGAATCGTCTTTTATTAAATCTAAAGAACAAATCAATGGAAAAAGACAAAATCGCTAAACATTAAGTTTTCAGTAAATATTTTTTAAAACACAATAAAGCAAATAATTATTTCGATTATCTGTTTTCATCAAAAAAATCTACTGAATAGTTACAAATTTTCAGTAATATTCACCTCCAGTCGCTTAATCAAAACTCAACAGAGTATAACAAGATTACAACAACATGGAAGGCGGGGGGAAATTTTCGGAATGCCAAAATATTTTTAACAGATAATCGCGAATAATGCAAATGACACTTTTATACGTAAACAAAACTATAAAGAAATAATAAAAATATAAAATTAACTAACATAATTTGTTATTAGTTTATTTGTAATATATCATTGGAATAATTGTAACAGCATTGTATTTTCGTTGAATCGTAGATTCTTCCGTCCCGCTAGGGACGACACTTTATTAACCGTATGCTTTAGCATACGGTAAAGTCCCCCGAATTACTAAGTCCTGCAAGGA
>JAITAZ010000514.1 GCA_031283825.1 Planctomycetaceae bacterium
AGAAAATGCCTAGAAAATAAGCCCTGAAAGGGCGCAAGAAAATACAAATATTCCAGTGATATATTACCAATTATTTAATTCATTTAATTGGTTGATTTGAAATTTGATATTTTTCGCGAAAATCCGTCTAATCCGTGTTTAAAAATAAATCCGAATTACGATTTAAAATTTAATATATGAGTACAAATAACGTAGTATTAGAAACGGCGATAATTGGTTTTACGCCGAAGCGCGGCAAGGTTCGCGATATTTATGATTTTGGCGATTCGTTGTTGCTTGTCAGCAGCGACCGGATAAGCGCGTTTGATTGGATATTGCCAAGCGGTATTCCAGACAAAGGTAAAGTATTGAATCAAATGGCGGCGTTTTGGTTCGACAAACTCGGAGTTCGGAATCATGTTTTGACAACAGACGTTTCGCAGATACCTTTTCCGTCTGGAGTTGATTTATCGATTTTTGCCGGTCGATCAACATTGGCGAAAAAATGTAAGACAGTTCCAATCGAATGCGTAACGCGAGGTTATCTAACCGGTTCAGGATGGAAAGAATATCGCGAGACAGGCGAGGTTTGCGGGATAAAATTACCATCGGGATTACGCGAAAGCGAGCGTTTGCCTGAACCGATCTTTACGCCGTCAACCAAAGCTGAAAGCGGACACGACATAAATATTACGTTTGACGAAGTCGTTAAAACGACAGGTTTGGAAACCGCAAAATTATTGAGAGAAAAATCGCTTGAAATTTTTTCACGAGGTTGCGAATATGCCTTAAAACACGGAATAATAATCGCCGACACAAAATTTGAGTTCGGATTTCTAGGCGATGAATTACTTTTAATAGACGAAGTTCTTACGCCGGACAGTTCGCGTTTTTGGTCGTTGGAAAATTATGAGGTCGGTAGGAGTCAATTATCTTTCGACAAGCAATTTGTCCGCGATTGGTTGACAAAAAGCGGATGGGACAAAAACAGTCCGCCGCCGAAATTGCCAGATGATATTGTCGAAAAAACAAGAGAAAAATATTTAGAAGCATTCAAAATTTTAACCGGTTTGGTTGTTGCTTAACAGGGGGAAATTCGGAATTCGGAATGCGGAATTAATTTTTAGTTTTAATTTGTAACTCATGTTACGCAATAGTTGTCCGTCAGTAGGCGGTAATTGATCAGGTAGGCGTTAATAGATCAGGTAGGCGACCTGATCAATAAACTGCCTACTGAATAGTTACAAAAACAATTCTTAATTCCGAATACCGAATTTTCAAAAAGGAGTAAAGATGCCCAAGAAAATTTTGCTTGATATTGATCCGGGAGTGATCGACGCATTAGCGTTGTGTGCGTCGGTTTTTGATTCAGCGGTAGAATTGGTAGCGATAACGAGCGTTGGCGGCAATGTATCGGCGTCTATATCGGCGCGAAATATGCAGGCGATAATTGAGTTTCTTGATCCTCCGCGTTTGCCTCGTATTGGCATGGGTGTTCAGTCTGATGCGGAATTATCTTTTGATATGAGTCATTTGAACGGTGAGGGCGGTCTTTGCGGGGCGTTGTTGCCGGTTGCGGAGTTGCGGATGCAGCATCCGGCGGAGAAGGTAATTTGCGATGCGATTCGTAGCGATCCTGAAAATGTGATGATTATCTGTTTGGGACCGCTTACGAATGTTGCGAGGGCGTTTACTCGCGATCCGGAGTTGCCTGATCTTATTCGTCATATTTATATTTCCGGCGGCGTTATTTCTTCGTGCGGCAATATTACGCCTTGTGCAGAGTTCAACATTTACGCCGACCCGATTGCCGCTAAAACTGTTTTGGATTCCGCGTGTACAAAGACAATAGTTCCGCTTGATGTTACAGACAGTTTGATTTTCACGCTTGATGATTTCGACAAACTAGCCGGCAACGATAACAAAGCAGGTCAATTTTATAGAGCGATGTTGTTGCCCGCGTTTAGAGCTTACAGACAATTTTACGGAATGGAAGGAATTTATATCAACGATTTAATTACGTATATTGCCGCAACTCGCCCTGAATATATCGAGACAGAAGAGCTGCCGTGCGATATAGAAACAACCGGAACAATCACGCGAGGAGTTACGGTTTTCGACAAAAGACACAATCCAAAGTGGAAAAAAAATATAGAAGCGGTAACGACTCTCAAAGATTCAGAATTGATTATTCCTGACATAGTTTCCTTATTAAATTCTACCGCAACTAAAATCGGTCAAAGTTAAAGCAAGGCGACAACAGACAATGATACTATTCGACTATTCACGCTTGTAATATTGCAAAAAACGTAATATATCAGCGGCATTTTTTGTAACGATAATTCCTCGAATTATGTTTTCCTAATTTTCTGCAATTTTTCTGTGTTAAAAATTTTTATCAAATTTAAATGCAGAATACGGAATATCGCAGAAATGAGTCGTTATAAATATTCCGCTGAAATATTACGTTTATTTTTTATTTGTAAAGCATCATTTGTTTTTTATGCGATTATCCGTATTCACCAAAAAAATCTGTTATTATCTGTGTTTAAAAATATTTCCGAATTTTAAAACCGTGAACAGTTACAAAGTTTTAAACTATTATTAAAAAAATTTTTTACGATGCGAATATTATCAGGCATTCAGCCGACGGGACGATTTCATTGGGGCAATTATTTTGGCGCGATTCGTCAGTATATTGATCTTCAGAATGGTCAAGATTCGGCGTTTTATTTTATTGCTAATCTTCATGCCTTGACAACAATCCGCGACCGCGAATTGTTAGCTCGAAATACATTTGACGCGGCAGTCGATTTACTCGCGCTCGGTCTTGATCCGGATCGCGCGACGCTTTTTGTTCAATCAGACGTTCCTGAAGTGTCCGAATTGTGCTGGATTTTAATGACAACAACGCCAATGGGATTACTAGAACGCTGCCACGCTTACAAAGATAAAAAATCGAAAGGACTGACGGCAGACGCGGGATTGTTTACATATCCCGTTTTGATGGCGGCGGACATCTTGCTATACGATTCTAATCTCGTTCCTGTCGGCGAAGACCAAAAACAACACGTCGAAGTATGCAGAGATATTGCAGGTTCGTTCAATAATTCTTTCGGCGAAGCGTTTGTAATTCCGGAGGCTTATATTGTCAAAGACACCGCTAAAGTGCCGGGGCTGGACGGCGGAAAAATGTCGAAAAGTTACGGCAACTCGGTTGAAGTTTTTGAAGACTTGAAACTACAAAAGAAAAAAATAATGAGTATCACAACCGATAGCCGCCCAATCGAATCGCCAAAAGACCCCGAAGGCGATCATCTTTTTCAACTTTATTCTCTTTTCGCGTCAACTGAACAAATTCAATCTTTAGAAGAACGCTACAAACGCGGAGGATTCGGATACGGCGAAATCAAAAAAGAACTAGCCATACTAGCCGAATCTTTTTTCGCCGCCGCAAGACAACGACGCGAAGAGTTAATCAAAAAACCAGAAGACGTAAAAAAAATTCTAAATGACGGCGCAAAGAAAGCATCAAAAAAAGCCGCCGAAGTCTTAACCCGAGTCAAAAAAATATGCGGAGTCGAAGGAAGGTAAATTCGGAATTCGGAATTAGAAATTAGGGGAATTTTAAACACAGATTTTTTTGGTGAATACAGATTATCACGGATAAGACAAAAGGGAATTTACAACGAACACAATTATTTAATTTATTTGTTTTAATCATTGAAACGTTTACAAAGTGTCATTTGTTTATTCATATTCGCCAAAAAAATCCGTGAAAATTGGTGTTTAAAAATTCTATAATTCTGAATTCCGAATTTAAAAAACCGTGAACGTTTACTATTTTTGTAATATATCAGTGGAATATTTTTAACACGTATGAATATTGTACA
>JAITAZ010000618.1 GCA_031283825.1 Planctomycetaceae bacterium
GCAATATCTGTTATGGATATAAAATCACCCTTATTTTCTTCATAGAGAACAATCTCCGTTCCCTGTACTGTTATTGTTTCTTTTTTGCTCATCGTTCTTTAGTTAAATAATTATGGGAACTTCTAAAAACCTCATGTAAAATTAGTTTTTATTAGGAACGCGGTCGTCTCGACCGCATATTTAGGCGTTTGTCATGCAGGCGGGACGCCCGCGTTCCTTCTAAAATTAGTTTTTAGAAGTTCCCAATAGTAATAACCATTTTTGATAACCGAGATCGCTAGTAGAATTTTTAACGCACGAACATCAAAGTTTTGAAGTAGATTTTTTTCCTGATTGATACAAGAAAATTTCCTTAATCTCCAATAAAGAGATCGGGACAAAGTCCAAACTTAGATGGTTCGTAATATATCAGTGGAATAATTGTAACAGCATTGTATTTTCGTTGAATCGTAGATTCTTCAGTCCCGCTAGGGACGACACATTATTAACCGTATGCTTTAGCATACGGTTAATAATGTACTGTCCTTGCAGGAAAATGAAAAATAAAATTGTCCAGTAAAATTATTCCACTGATATATTACTTTTCATTTATCATTTCCAAGAGAAAATTTTTACACGATTTCATTTGAGCAGCGTTAAAATTAAATGCTTGAGCTTTTGCCGCCTCGCCGATTTTTAGCGATACATATTTGTCTGTCATTGAAAAATATGAATGCAATCTGTTTTTATGCAGTTGTCGAAATTGACGATCTTTGAGCGCGTTGTCAACTGCCGCTAAAATTGATTCGACGTCTTCGCCCGTTAAAATTGATAGACATAAATCTTCAAGCGTTCCATTTTCTACTTTTTCTCCACAACTCGGAAACAATATAAATCCGGTGTCAACAGGAATACATGTTGACGAATATGTTACGTTTCTCATCGGCAAAGCCGCCGCTTGCGGAACCGCAAAACCATTACGACTGAACGCATTCTTAACCGACCAAACCGCCGCTTGAGCGTCTCTTTCTGCGTCTCTTATTACCGTAACAGATTTTACATTTCTAAATCCTGACCAGTTCGGCAATATCTGTAAATAACTATTTAATTCTTCAATCCCGCCAAAATTGATAATTTGAAAATTACAAAACTCGTTATTTTCGCGTTGGAAAAAATCTAACAACGTACCAATAAAACGCTCGGCGTCGCGACCTTCGCAAAGAATCAAATGAGGACGCGACAATCTAGTTGGCGTAATGTTTGCGTTTTTTGAACTCATTATCTTACCTCCACTTGAGAATTGATTGCGAATGTCAACATTTCTTTTGTGAAAATATGAGGGACAATCTTTTTATTTAATTCTTCAAGACGAATAAACCGAAGCGAATCGCTGTTTGTATTTTCATTAACTCCATTGACCGCGCCTTGAATACATTCGTAACTGTGCGTTGTCGCTAATATCTGACAATCTGTATCTGACGTTAATTTGTCCATGATTTTCCAAAAACTTGAATGAAACGAATAATGAAATCCATTTTCTATTTCATCAATCAACACAATACATCTTGGATTGGCAATCATCGTTAACGCGATAAGCAACAATTTATTTATTCCGCCGCCCATCTCTTGAATCGGCAACTTGCCGCCGGTTTTGTCAGTTGCGTAAATATATCCTATTCCTTCAGATACAACCGTAAATAAATCTACTATATCAGGATTAAGAATTCGTAAAGCATTAAGCAATTCATTTTTCTTACCGGATAATTCTATCTTGCCGAACCATTCAGAAATCACGTTTGGAACAATAAGATAATACGACGAAATCGGAAAAATATTAGCCGTATATTGACACGGAGGAGAATCAAACTTTATCGTCATATTGCCGTTTACCGCATAATAATAATTGCCCGTTTCATAATTGTCTCCATTGTCTCCGCAACAGTAAGAAAAATTAAGCGGATTACTGTTGTTGATAAATGGAGGAAAATTTTTTTGAAAATCATTGTTGATGTCCTGATGATTCTCCGTAAAAGACGTCGTCAAATTTTCGTTTTTACGCAGCCGAAGAATTTTCGTTACGTTATTGTCTCGCACGGAGACAACTAATTCTTGAGTTGAGTCCATGTCAGAAAATAACGGTTCCCAAAGTCGATGGACAACATTAGGCAAAAAAACATTGCCCCGAAACGAATTTAATTTCGCGAATATATCGGGCGATCTGCGGTCTAAAAGCAAAATAATGCTTTCAAGCAAAGTCGATTTTCCAATGCCGTTGAGTCCAGAAATCAATGTCAGACGAGTAAGTCCGTCGATAGAAAATTCCTTGAAACAACGCATATTTTTGATTGTTAATTCTGTAATCATTTATTCCTCGTTTTAGAAAATTCAATACAACTCATACTATGATTTTCGGCGATACAAGAACGTAAAAATCGGATTTCCAATAGGTAAGCCGACAGCTCTAACCGAAAATTCAAGCGTGAACAGTTTAAAAATTGTTATCTATTTTTTTCCTTTGATGAAAACGGCAATTGGTTTGCCGGTTAAGGTCATTCCTATGAAGGGTGAATTTTTACTCTTTGATTTAAAATCCTCGACTTTGACTCTCCACTGAAATTCCGGATCGATAATTGTTATGTCGGCGTCTTCGCCTACTCTTAACGAACCTTTGGGGATGTTTAGAATCTTTGCCGGATTGATTGTCAACTTTTCAATTAAACTTGTCCACGTTAATATTTCGGGTTTTATTAGATTCGTAATCACGACAGATAACGCAGTTTCTAAACCAATTACCCCAAAAGGCGCTTGATCAAGTTCTCGCATCTTTTTTTCTGTCGCATGAGGCGCATGGTCGGAAGCAATAACGTCAATCGTGTTGTCCCGCAAACCTTCTATACACGCCTCGACATGATTCCTACTACGCAACGGAGGACTCATTTTAAAATTCGGATTAAACGATCTCAAATAATCGTCAGTCAATGTCAAATGATGCGGCGTAACTTCAGCCGTAACTTTAATTCCTCGCAACTTTGCACGTCTTATTTCCGACACCGCGCCTTCCGTCGAAACATGCATCACATGCAACTTTCCGCCCGTACTTTCCGCTAACGTAATGTCTTGCGCAACCATGACATCCTCCGCCGCCGCTGGCATCCCGCGCAATCCCAACAACAACGAAACCATTCCCTCATGCATCACCCCGCCTTTAGTCAACGACGTTACCTCTGGATGACTCAACAACGGCTTGTCAAACATCAAACAATACTCAAACGCCCGACGCGTCAACTCTGCATCCTCGACCGGCGAGCCGTCGTCGCTGCACGCAACCGCACCAGCTTTGAAAAGTTGACCCAACTCCGCAAGCTCTTTGCCTTCGCGATTCTTGCTTATACAACATATTACATAAACATTACAATTACGACTGCGAATCGCTTGCTGCTGAATAAACTCGACTATCGCTTGAGAATCAATCGGCGGAGACGTATTCGGACAACACGCAATCGACGTAAATCCGCCGCTGATTGCAGCTCTTGTACCTGTTTCAATTGTTTCGTCTTCCTCACGCCCGGGTTCGCGCAAATGAACGTGCATATCAATTAAACCCGGCGTAACAATCTTGCCCGACGCATCATACGTCTCGTCATCCGCGTCTGGTTTCGTTCCAATAGAAACAACCTTGCCGGAGTCAATGTCAACCCGAATATTATAAACGCCGTCAATCCCTTGACTCGGATCAACTACTCGACCATTAATTATTGATAACATAGTAAATTTTTTTTAATAAAAGG
>JAITAZ010000555.1 GCA_031283825.1 Planctomycetaceae bacterium
CGGATAATACGGATTTGACGGATAAACACGGAGAATGGAAATGATGCCTTTGTATGGTAGAAATCAATTATTTTAAAGGGATAAAGGGGTGGATGGAAGAAATTATTAAAGACTAACTCAATAATAATTAATATTTTACTTAATAATAAATAAACCTAAATAAATAATATAATTTTATTGACATTAAAATCGTCATTGCCATTCTCCGCGAATATCTGTTGAATCCGTATTATCCGCGTTTAAAAATTCCCCTAATTATCCGCGTTTAAAAAATTCCGCTGATATATTACGAACGTTTTAGTTTAAATCTAATTGAAAAGTCTCAAACGTTACCGTGTGTGAAACGATGCATCGCGCGGCTATTTTTAGAAATATCCCGATGAGATATTGTTTGTTTTTTATACCTTATCTGAGTATTACCAAGATAGCCGTTGGTTTTGTGTTGTAATAATCTAAAATAAATTCTTACGCTTTAATAACGCAATACCAACGGACGAAGTTTATGAAAAATTACCCCCTATAGACAATATTTTTTTAATTTATAGAATCAAATTTAAACGATTAACGCTTCAAATTTTTGTCTGATATATTTTAAATGGATCGCATTTGAATTTTTGGCTAGAGTCGCCTGCTTACATTCGGAAAGCTGGCTTTTACGCTTTTATATTGTGTTGAAATTCATAGTGCGATCCGATATGAAATATATTTTGCGGGATAAATTCTTAAAGTGCGTTTTACTATTGTGTATTGTTTTTGTTTTGCGCGTTGTGATCTTATTTTTGACTTTAGTTGTTGAATTTTAAAGCGGGAGTATAACGATTTGCATCGCGTTTCAATGTGGTTTTATAAGAATGAATCTATACGACTCGTACTATAGATTTCGGCGGCATGGTTATTCATTCTGATTTTTACCAATTACTTTATCATGCAAGAATACTCAGGACGAGTTTGTCAACCTCCAGAGGGTTATATCGTAATAGTTGTTTCGAGATTTAATAAATCGATAACGCAGAAATTACTCGACGGCGCGATTGCCAAGTTGCGTCAACACAACGTCAACGACCAAGATATACGAGTCGTTTGGACGCCGGGCGCGTATGAAACGCCGTTTGTTGCAAATTATTTCGCAAAAGATGAAAAATGTCTTGCGGTAATATGTCTTGGCGCGGTTATCAAAGGCGAGACGTCGCACGACCAACATATCAACCGCGCTGTCAGTATGGCATTGTGGGAGATTTCATCTAATACCGGAACTCCCGTAATTTTCGGGATTTTAACTTGCGATAATGTCGAACAAGCAATCGCGCGAAGCGGCATAATTGAATCTGCCAAAGATAAATCTATAAATCCGGCGCCAGGAAATAAAGGCGCAGAAGCCGCTGAAGCCGCGCTAGAAATGATCGATCTCTTAACTGAATTGCCAAACGTCGAAGACGATTTGTTCCCATTCGATTTACAAGACCTATTCTCAAAAATTTGCGGAATCGGAATTGGAATAGATAACAACAACAATAACAACAGAAGAAACAACGCAACCGACTTTTTCGATATAGCAAATTTCATCAAGGAAGACGACAATGAATATGAATACGATGACTATGACGAAGACGACGATGACTTGACAAAAAATATCTTTTTCAATCACAAACCCAAAAAAACAGTCAAAAAAACTACAAAAAAGAAAAAGAAATAATATAACCGTTCTTGTTTTTTTTATTCATAATATTCGATTTCAAAAGGCGCGTGAAAGATGAGTGTAATCATAGGACTACGAGAGTGGGGCAAAGTTCCGACGGGTTGGAAGCGTCGTCATTTGCTTGGGATTGAGGGCTTGAGCGCTGACGAGATTACGTTGGTTTTGGATCAAGCGGAGCGTTTTAGGTCTGTGTTGATGCGTAGCGGCGGTTATGAAAATCTGGATCGCAAGGTATCTCTTCTTACCGGCAAGACGTGTGTGAATCTTTTTTTTGAAAATTCAACGCGGACGAAAACGAGTTTTGCTCTTGCCGCACGTCGATTAGGGATGGACGTTATAGATTTTTCTGCATCGACGAGTAGTTTATCCAAAGGCGAAACGTTCATCGACACGGTGAAAAACTTGGAGGCGATGCAAGTAGATACAATTGTGGTGCGACATTCATGTCCGGGTACGGCGATGTTATTATCGGAAAATATTTGCGGACATGTTCTCAATGCCGGCGACGGCGCACATGAGCATCCGACGCAAGCGTTGCTTGACATTTTAACTATACGTCAGCGTTTCGGTCGAGTATCCGGATTGACGGTTGCGTTGGTCGGGGACATTGCGCATAGTCGCACGGCGCGTTCAAATATCTGGGGGTTGCGCGCGTTAGGGGCGAATGTAATTTTATGCGGACCGTCAACGCTAGTTTCAAAACAGTGGGAATCAATCGGCGTTACGGTTTCGTACTCGCTAGATAAAATTCTAGACCGCGTGGACGTTTTTAATTTATTGAGAATACAATTTGAACGTCAAGTTATACGTCCTTTTCCATCAACGCGGGAGTATTCTCATTTATACGGAATGGACTCCGGAAGATTAGCAAGAACTAAAAAAGAAGCACTAATAATCGCACCAGGTCCAATAAATCGCGGACTAGAAGTAACGCCAGACGTAGCAGACGGACAACACTCGGCAATCCTAGAC
>JAITAZ010000578.1 GCA_031283825.1 Planctomycetaceae bacterium
CTTTGGCTACTGAGGTTTTAAACAATAGTAAGAAAAATTAGGTTGAAAATGAGGTTCGTCATTCATCGCCTTGACAATAATAATTAAAAAAACAAGTATTCCACTGATATATTACAAAATTTTTAAATTCCGAATTTTAAATCCGTGAACGGTTACGTTTATTTTTTATTTGTAAACTATCATTTGTATTTTTCGCGATTATTCGTATTTATCACAAAATCTACGATTATCCGTGTTTAAAAAAATAATTCTACTGAATATTTACGTTTGGTTGAACGATTTCAAATTCGTATAGAATTTTCCAATTTTTTCCGGTGATATAGATACGTTTTTTTTTCGGGTCGTATGCGATTCCATTTAAGACGCAGCGTCTTTCTCCCCATTTTAAGTTTTGTTCGTTTCGAAGTTCTGGAGGCACGAAAGCGGCAAACTCAATTCTGCCAATCACCTCGCCGGTTTCAGGATTGATTCTTGCAACTTGCGTGCTTTGCCAGATATTAGCCCAAATTTCACCGTTGATATATTCAAGCTCGTTTAAGTCTCGCACAGGAAATGATTTTTTCGTTTTTACATCAATGTCCTTGACGCGAATCTTTCGCACCGGCTTAAAATTATCCGGCTCAAGAAAAGTCAACTGATCGCTTCCATCGCTCATAATCAGATTTTTACCGTCGTAAGTTATTCCCCAACCTTCGCCTTTGTATCGAAATTGTCCAATCAAATTGAATGAATTTTTATCGTAAACAAAACAGTATTCCTCTCGCCATGTTAATTGATAAATTTTATTGCCGACAATATGAATGCCCTCCGCAAAATATCTATCAGGCAATTTGACCATACGAATCGCCTTGCCGGTTTTCAATTCAACTTGACGCAAAGTTGACGATTTATATTCTCCTGTACTTTCATAAAGAAAACCATCGTCATAAACCAAGCCCTGCGTAAACGCGCCGCCGTCATGAGAATATCGAGCAACCTCCTTGATCTCAAGTTTCAGAGGAAATGAAGATTGAGCGAAACTAATGTCAGTAAGAAAAAATATCAAAAAAAAGAAAAAAATTAAAAATTTCATAATATAACTCATGTTACGCACTTGATGCTCCAGACAGGTCGCGGCGGCGTTAGCCGACGGTAAATCTGAAATGATTTTAATTATTGTCGAATCCATTTTATCGTTGCCTTCGGCAACGCTACCTTTCGGCGAAAGGTTGCGAACCTACGGTAGCCTACCTGATCGGTGATCAACCTGATCAATAAACGCTTACTGAATAGTTACAATATTAAAAACCTGTGAACGGTAACAAAAATACTACAACTAACTTTTTGGTTTTGGCGATTCAATTTTTTTGCCGGTTATGATTTCTTCGAGTTCGTTGCTGCATTTTTGTAGAGATTCTCGTATGATTGTGAAATTTACTTTGTGTTGACCTTTATTTGACGGTGTTGTTGGATTTGTTGGTCTTGGTCTTGGCGTTCCTGTTGGAGTAGTTGTTTCGATTTTGCCTTTATCAATAGTTTCAATTAAACTTGCCAAAGATTTTGTTGCGTTGTTTAATTTTTCCCAGTTGGGATCGCCCGATTTTAGAATCGTAACAACTCCGGTCGATGTTGGACCTGATAATTTTCCGCCTCGCATTCCGTACATTATATAATAGAACATATTCGTTTTAATCCGTTGTACCGTTGCCGCGATTTCACGCTGAGCCGCCGGCGGCAAAGACGCAAAAGGCGGTTCCGTAATAGTTGATTCTCCAGTTCCGATTCCGCTACTAATTCCGGTATCTATTCCGCTTATAGTTGGTCTTCTTGAAAAACCGCCTGGCATCGGGCGATTCGGATTACCTTCGGGAAACGCTTTATTTATCATCGAATCGATTTTGCTAATTTCCAAATCGCAATAAGATTTTGCAAGTGAAATTAACAATGCGCTAACTTGTCCGAATTCAGTTTTTATTTTGTCGTCGGTTGATTGTAAATCGAGTTCTCCCACCAGACGCGCCGCGCGACCTCGCATTTCATAAGATTCAATATCCGACTTAATTACGTCTTTGATGACCGTAATAATATTCTGATTAACAACTTTCAGTGCCGCCAAGCCGTCGAAAGCTCTCATTCGCGACCAATCTGATTTTGCTCTTTCGTCGGCGTCTTGATCGGCGGCGGGTCTATTTGAGTTAATGGTTTTAATAAATATTGCGGGTACTTTATTGTTTTTAAGGTCTTCGTTGTTTATTCCAGCGATTGCGTGGCGGACAATTCCCACCAACGCGCCGACGCGAATATATTCCGGCGTTGAATTGTTGTCGTGAATTGTGATGAGTTGTTTGAGGGCGTCTTCGTAGTAAACGGGCGGTTCGTTAGACACGGCGTCTTTAGACGTTAATTGACCAAGTGCTAGAATCGCGTTGTATCGGGCGGTCGGGTTGAGCGATTTATCGTTTGTCATTTTCGTCAATGTTTCAAGCGATTTTGTAAGGAAGAAAGTTCTTGCTGCGCCGGTTGCATCTTTTAGGTCTTTTGCGGTCAAATCGCGAACATAATTTTGTACGAATACCGCGTTGCCTTCGGTTGTCCAGCGTGCAAAGTAATATTTGTCAAAAAACGAGTTCCATTCGGTGCGATTCGCCGGCGAAATGTTGCCTTGTTTCATTGCGGTCATTATTTCGTCCCGTTTAGACGACAGCGATTCGTCCAACGCCCACGACTTATAAGTTTGACCAAAAACCGCGTCCGCGTTAAACAGACTAATTATTGTAACAAAAAAGATCAAGCTGACAAAACTTAATCGTAACGATAATTCAATTTGACTCCCTCGCTCGTTACAAGCGAAAATTTTAATGTTAGACATTATTATATCTCCTTTCTTTTTATACTTATTTAACGGCAAAATTATTTGTTACCGTTCACGGTTACAATTATTTTAAGCTTTATCGTCGAGGCTATCGTTATTTTGCTCGATGATTGCTTATGGATGGTGTGGATGGCGGGATGGTTACGTATTATTTTCCTTCGATGAAATCAGCGATTCGGTCGTATGCGGTTTTTAGGACATCTAAGCTTGCGGCGAAAGATGCTCTTACGTATCCTTCGCATCCGAATGAGGAACCCATTACGGTTGCGACTTGTTTTTGCGTGAGTAATTCTAGGCAAAATTTTTCTGAGTTATCGATTAACACGCCGCCGATTTTTTTACCGAGATGTTTTTTGATATTAAAGAAAGCGTAAAATGCGCCGTTCATTTCGGGGCAGCTTAAGCCTTCTATTTCGTTTATTCTTTTTGCGACGTAGTTTCGTCTTTCTGTGAAAGCTGTTAGCATTTCTGTAACGCAATTTTGTTGTCCGGTCAAGGCGGCGAGTGCGGCGTATTGGCTGATACTACTCGGATTCGATGTTTCTTGACTTTGCAATTCGCCCATTTTTTTTGCGATATTAACTGGGCTGAAAGTCCAACCGATTCGCCATCCTGTCATTGCGTATGTTTTGCTTACGCCGTTTACGATTATAGTTCGTTCTTGTAATTTGTCGTGTAAGGTTGGGAAGCTGACAAATTTATTATTTCCGTAAACGAGTTTATCGTAAATTTCGTCGGCGAGAACGAACAGATTTTTTTTGATTACAATTTCTGCGATAGCTTCTAATTCGTTGCGATTATACATTACGCCTGTTGGATTTGAGGGGCTGCAAAGTAGGAGCATTTTCGTTTTTGGCGTAATATTTTTTTCGAGTTGTTCGGGCGTCATTTTGAAATTATTTGATTCTTCGGTAGGAATTATGACAGGAATTCCGCCGGAGAGTTTTACTAATTCCGCGTATGAGACCCAGTAGGGTGCCGGGATGATAACTTCGTCGTTTGGGTTAATTGTGGTGAAAAAAATGTTGTGAATTGAGTGTTTAGCGCCGTTTGATACAACGATTTGATTTGTGTTGTATTCGAGGTTGTAGTCTGATTTATATTTTTCGGCGATAGCTTTTTTTAATTCAGGGATACCGCTTGCGATTGTATATTTTGTGAATCCGGCTTTCATTGCTTCGACTCCGGCGGCGCAAATATGTTGCGGCGTGATAAAATCAGGTTCTCCAACGCTTAAATCGTAAACGGTTTTTCCGTTGCTTTTAATTTCTTTTGCCTTTGCCGACATTGCAAGCGTAGCGGAAGGCTCTAATCCCTGAACTATTTTTGATACGGGTATTTCAAATGACATTTTTTATTGGGGTTTGAAAAAGGTGATTTTTTTAAATTCGGAATCCGAAATTCGGAATTATATTTTTTGTAACTATTCAGTTGAATTATTTTTTAAACACGGATAATCACGGATAATGTAAATGATTATTTTAACCGAATGAAATTAACCAATTAACTAAATAATTTGTTGTTAGTTTATTTGTAACCGTTCACAATTTTTTAAATCGGTCAACATTCAAATTATAAAAAAGTCACGGTTCAGACAAAAAAAGATCGCAAACGATCTCGAATTTTTAACAAGGGGCGTAATTGTACAAACGTAAAAACATCGCGTCAAGTTATGCCGATTGATAAAGAAAATTTTTGAGATTTAGATTTATATAACTATCGATCCCCCTAACTTGACGATTAAAGTGTAATCGGTACAATTGCTGCGCCTTTGATTTGTTGACATTGATTTGACATTGATTTATTTTGCATGACGTTTGATCGTAAAGCTGT
>JAITAZ010000582.1 GCA_031283825.1 Planctomycetaceae bacterium
GGTCGCCTACCTGATCTGGGGTAGCAAGTGCGTAACATGAGTTACTAAGTCCTGCAAGGACGACACTTGATAACGCAAAAAAATTGTATCTCGTTCTGAATATCAAGTATCGTCCCTAGCGGGACTTTTAAATGTGTTATTGCCTTACCGTATGCTAAAGCATACGGTTAATAATGTACTGTCCTTGCAGGACAATGAAAAATAAAATTGTACAGTAAAATTATTCCACTGAAATATTACCAAATTTTTAATCTGTTCATTATTTTCTACCGAAAAAACCAAATTTTTTTTTCGCCGCTCAATTTTTAAAGGATACGGTTGATAAATTGTGTATTGAGATTAAATTAAAAAACGACGACTGTTGATGTAGTAGAAGTAGAGTATTAAGGATTAGTGGTAGGAGTCGGAAATTTATGTTTTAGAGAAAATATGTCTGGTTACTATTTTATTGATTTTGAAAGTGTTGATGATATTTGTTATCAGAAGTGGTTGCAGCGAGCACCGGAATTTCGTCGCGAGGAGGCGTTGCGGTTTCGTTATCGTCGGGATTCGTTACTTTCTTTGTCGGCGTATTTGCTTTTGGAATATGGGACAAATTTATCTCGACCATCGTTTTATTGTAATGAATTTGGCAAGCCGTATTTATCGCCGCAGCTTGAAAAGAGTAATACGCCGTTTTTTAATTTAAGTCATACCGATGGAATTGCGGTTTGTTTTATTGCAAAAGAAGAGGTTGGTATTGATGTTGAGCATTTGATTGAACCTAAAGATTCTCTGATAAAATATGTGTGTTCGGATTGTGAGCAACGTAAGTTAGCACAGTCGTCGTATCCGTCAGAGTTATTGACTCGATATTGGGTTCTTAAAGAGAGTTATTTAAAAGCAATAGGACGAGGATTATCTGTCCACCCTTGCGAGATTGATTTTAGCGAATATGAAACGGATTCATTTTGTACAAACGATGGCTATTGTTTCCGAATAATCTCCTCTATTCTGCCGAAAATATTGATTGCCGTATGTCAGAAAACGCATAATGAAATTGTTGCGGATTGTATGCAAAGAGTAATAGGTTTGTAATCGTTTCAAATAGATTTTCAACCCAAAACGTCCCCATCGTCCAATCTGTCCTATTTATTACCGCTCAAAGTATAGTTGCAAAAATTGCTCTTGACGCAGATATTAGATTTTATGACAATCCGCATATATTGTGATAACTTCTAAAAAACCAAAATTTCTTTTTAGAAGCGTTTCTCTACAGAAATTATTTATAAACATAATTCCGAATTTTAAAAAAAGATGCAAACCTTTAACCGATACATGTTCAAGGAACTGACTCAAACTTTTCTCATATCGCTTATCGCAATGGGGATATTGTTTTTGATCGTCGGATTGGTTCGAACTGCAATGCAAAAGAATATTCCTCTTATTCACGTGTTTCAAATTGCACCGTTTATGATACTCGAAACATCTCCAATATTTATACCAATGGCATTGCTGCTCTCAACATGTTTATTTTTCGCAAGAATGTCAGGCAACAATGAAATAATTGCACTAAAATCTCTCGGAATACCGCCTTGGAAAATCCTTTTACCCGTAATGATTTTCGGAATTATCGTTAGTTTTGTTACCGTCTGGATGAACGAAATGGCAATATGGGGACGATCCAGAATCGTTAACGTGATCTACAACGCAGCAGAAGAAATTATTTTAGGAGACCTAAGAACCTCGCACAACTTAACTTCACCAGACGGGAAATTAACAATAGTCGTAAAAGGAGTCGAAAATCGGACGCTAATAATGCCAAGTATTACCATCAAAGAAAACGACAAAACAACAACCATCGAAGCCCAATCAGCACAACTAAAAATCGACTTCGAATCAAAAATGTTGACCGTAACATTATCAGAAGTGAAATTAGATGTCATGGGCAGCGTAAGCTATTCGTCTGATAATCAGGTGTTTCGCCGTCCCCTTTCTGGAATAACCCCATTGCTAGAAGACTCCTCACAAGCTCGCCCGTCTGACAAACGCTTGGTAGATATTCCACGCGCAATCGCCGAATGCGAAAACGCTATACTAAACGTTCAACGTATTCTTGCTTTTAACTACGCCTTTGCCGCCGCAATGGGAGCATCAGACGCATGGTCAAGTAAAGAAATAACAAGTCTAAATAACGAAATCGCATCGCAAACAAAATTAATCGAAAGATTAAAAGTCGAACCGCCACGCCGATGGGCAACAGGATTCAGTTGTATTTGTTTCATGTTCATAGGCGCTCCGTTTGCTATCTGGTTAGGACAGAGAGGCGGCTCTGACGGATTTTCAAGTTTCTTCGCATGTTTCATTCCAATTTTGTTGATTTATTATCCATTGTTAATGTTCGGATTACAGAAAGCAAAACACGGCGCATTACCCGCAAATTCCGTGTGGATCGCTAACTTGTGTATCGTGCTAGTAGGAATATGGTTCATGAAAAAAATTCACAGATATTAAAGAATAGAAAAAATTCAGAATTAAAGTATTTTGGTAATTGTTCACGTTCAAAAGAAAAAATCCTACGCCCTTTCTGGGCTTATGAAATTTTTCTCTTGTGCGCGAATGGTTACCCTTTTTTTAATTGTTCAAATAGTTCGAAATAGGCTTTGGCTAATTTTTCTCTAATGAAATTTGTTTTTACAAATTGACGGGCGGTTTCTCCGAAATTATGTCTTTTATTTTCGTCGATAATTAGATCTCTTATTCCATCTGCCAAAGCCGACGGATTCTCCGACGGGACAAGTATTCCGCTATAACCGGATTCGATTTGTTCCGGCACGCCGCCCACGCTAGTCGCAACTACCGGAACTCCAGACGCCATCGCCTCAAGATTCACACACGGGAATCCCTCCGTCCTAGACGATTGCACAAATACGTCAAAATAAGGCAAAAACTTGTCAAGTTCCGACGTAAAACCTACCATCTTAAATCTGTCAGATACTCCAGCCTCGTCGATTCTTTTCTGTAATATCGGTCTAATAAATCCTTCGCCAAATAGTATTACACCAAACGATAACTCTACGTTGTCTTCGTTACGATAATTTTCGTTACAATAATTCTTATCGGCGTTATTTGATTTCTCCGCGTCAACTAGAATTTTGATTGCGTCTATTAAGACGTCATAACCTTTTTCCGGACTCAATCTGCCGGCTGCGCCGATCAATATTTTTGGCGGCGTTTTGAAAAAACCGATCAATTGGTCGAAATATTTGTTGCCGGATTTGTTCAAAGATTTTTTTGAATTTCTTGTCAGTTCATATTCGGCGTCGAATCGTTTTATGTCGATTGCATTATGAATTACAACAACGCGATTTGGATTCGTACCAGATTTTATTACTTTATCCGCTTGACCTTGCGAGACGCAAACGACTTTGTCTAATCGATGATGAATCCACTGATCGATTCGCTCGTAAGCTGATGTTTTCCAATCTTGCCATGTCCATCCGTGTGAAATTCCAACGATTGGGATTCCCATTCGTCTAGCGGCGACCCACCCCAGAAATCGCGATTTATGACCGTGTGCGCAAATCAAATCAATCTGCCGCAAACGCAAAAGATTTAGCAAGTCAAATAGAGAACCCAAAAGATTAGGCATATCGCGATTAATTACGTAACCGATTAAATTCCGATTACGTATTTCAGATAAAAATTGTTCGCTATTACCGTTTTCACGAAATGTAGCGATCTCGCTTTCAACGTCAAAATTGTATTCTCGTTGAGACTGAACTATATCAAGAATCACCCGCTCCGGTCCGCCAAAAAACGGAGACGCCGTCAAATGCAATACTTTCATTTTTTGCAGATATTAAGTTTATTTTGTAGTAACCGTTCACGGGTTTTTAAATTCCGAATTTTAAAACCGTGAACGGTTACAAAAACTGCAACGGAATATTTACTTACAACTGTTCAATATTTGTTTCATTTCGCGGACGGCTTTTTTTAGACCTACCATAATCGCACGGGAAATAATACTGTGTCCAATATTTAACTCTAACATTTTTGGGATTTTTACAATCGGCTCTACATTATGATACGTTAATCCATGTCCGGCATGAAGTCGTAAACCGGAATCGTTAATTATTTTTCCGGCTTCGATAATTCTTGTAATTTCTTCCGAAACGTCCTTTTGACCTCTCGCCAATGCATATTTTCCAGTGTGAATTTCAATCGCGTCGCAACCGGTTTTTATACCTGATTCAATCTGTCTCAAATCAGGATCAAGAAATAAACTCACAACAATTCCCGAATCCTGAAGACGCTTCACAATCTTTTGCACGTTGCCGAATTGTTCTGCAACATTCAATCCGCCTTCTGTCGTTACTTCCTCTCGACGTTCCGGCACAAGAGTCGCTTGGTCCGGTTTGATTTTACAAGCAATTTTAACTATCTCGTCAACCGCCGCCATTTCCATATTCAATTTACATCGAACCGTCTCTCGCAACAACGAAACATCGCGATCATTTATATGTCTGCGGTCTTCTCTCAAATGTACCGTAATTCCGTCGGCTCCGCCAAGCTCTGACAACACCGCGCCCCAAATCGGATCCGGTTCAACAGTACGACGCGCCTGCCGCAACGTCGCTACATGATCTATATTAACTCCTAACTCAATCATAATTCTTTCAAATTTTTCTACTAAAATTTAACGTAATTTTGTAAAAACAATTTTTGTAACGATTATTTTTTATTTCTTTTTCTCGACGCATTATCCTCTACGACGTCTATTATGCGACTCAATAAATCTTGCGATTCTTTTATTTCAGATTCGCTTGCGTTATATCTATCGTAGAGATATTGTATTTGTTTTCCGCGTAGCAGTATTCCGTGTTTTTCTATGCTTGTTTCAAAAAGTTTTGCGGCTTTTTGTCTTATTTCTATTGGCAAAGTTGCATCGGCGGCGATATTATAAATTGTCGATTGCATCGTTGCCGACCTAATCTCCGCCGCGATTTCTAACCCCTCAACCGCGTTTTGACTACTATGAACCGCCCGCGAAACAAGATTTTCTAAATTCTCATAATGATAAATCTTACGCCCGTCTTTTGCAGCGATAATCGTTTGCTTAATCCATTTAAGCGCGATTCGCGATTGCTCTACTCTTATCTCCGACGGAACAAATATTGTACCTGTTTTTTGTAATAAATCAGCCTCGATAAATTGAGCGGTTGCATCGCTTGTCGGTCGCGAATAAGATTGCGAAAGAGACGAACTAAACGGAGCAAACAGCGATAAACGATCCGCCTGTTGCATCGATTTTAATTCCATCGTGTTTGGATTCCCTTGAAAAATTTTTGGATTTCGTCGCGGTTCTTCATTGAATATCGCAACCGGAATATTGTAAGTTCGATTGTCTTTTCTCAACAATCTTACAAACTCTGAGACCTCTTGAAAATTATGAGCGGCGTCAACAATCACAAGCTCGACGTCGGGCGATTCAGTTGCGAGAATAAATCCTTTTCTACAAGTTGACGCAAGTTCGGCAGAATAACCGAGCGGAACAAAAAATCCTGCAAATCGCGACGCCTCCGACAATTGCGGATGCACCACAACAATCTTTTTTTCACCATCCGCCCGCGAAAACCAAACAATCGCGTCCGTAACAAGACTCGATCCCTGATACGAAGACGTCGGATTAAGTTTCATAACCGTTTCCAACGCGGTAAATCTCAAACGCCGATCCGACGCTGAAACTGCCCGAATCAAAGGATGAGGTTGACCCTCCGCCGAACTCAAAAACGATTTAACATTGCCAACTCGCCCCCAAATCAACGCCGCAACAATCGCAACTTCAAAATGCTCTTCCGAAATCGCGTCAAGCATTATACGATCCAGCTGAACTAACGGAATCGACGAAACAACTCCAACCAATCCATTCGAATCTACGTCAAGCGGATTATCAAATCCGTTTATAAAAAAAACGTACTCAAACAACGCCGAAATATAAAATCGTCTGACAAGATCAAAATCGATCCCGCGCTCGTCGGCGATTTTATACGCATACGTTGCATACCTAAACGCAAACAAACGATAAGCATCCGGCAACGATAACTGAATATACTCGGCGCACGATTTTTGCTCATTCCAATTCCAAAACCGGATATTGCCGTCTTCGTCGGCGCGCAAATGTCTGTTTCGCGAATAATAATCACGCGCGCGATTGTAAAGAACTTGAACCGATTTTTTTTGAATATCGTTACGAATATTATTTTTGTTACGAATATTCAATTTCGACAAAATGATATTATACGCTTCGTTTTTAATTTCGTCCGGCGTTGTCTTCTTTTTGGAAAATGCAATTGGAAAAAGAAGGAAAATTTCATCTCGCGAGATAGCTGCGTTTAGTCCGCGAATCGCGTTTTTTAGCAAAATCGGATTATCGCTATTTAACGAAACCGCCAAAGATTCCTTGACGTCTCCGCCGATAGATAACAACGCCGCGATTATTTCGTCCGCTTGCTTTTGTTCGCCGACAACCGCGAGCTTCGTCAACAATTGAGCCGCTGAAACGTTTTCGCCCTTCCAAATTGTTTGCAGCGTTTTAAGCGATTCGGGCAAAATAACCGGAGGAGTGAAATTGTCGAGACTTAATCGTTCATTGCCGAAATTTCGTTTATCGAATTTGATTGTCAAGTTATCGGCGGCTTTGGCGATAACGTTTGGGTCTCGCCAATGTTTTTTTGCTTCGCGTAAAATTAGATTTGCCAACTCTTCGCCGCGAGGCATAAATTTTTTATTTACAGCGATTTGCATTAGTCTTTTCATTCCGATATTATCTATGATTTCGGCGCATTGTTCGGGAGTATTTTTTGTATCAAGAAATTGTTTCATGTAATGTCTCGCGAGTGCGGGGCGTCCGGTTGACGCTAATAAGTCGATAGTTTTCATCAAATCGAGCGGCGATTTCTGCGAATTCATAGTCGCGATTTTTTCTGCGGCAGTGAGATCGCGTTGTAGAAATAACTCCGCGCCTTTTCTTATAAAATCTGAAGAGGTCAATCCGACACCGTTCCAACCTCCGTTTCCTCCGCTTTTTACTTGCGGCAATTCGGCGTCGTTTTTGAAGGCGTCGAGAACCGCATCGCCGAGTCGGGCTTCAATATCGAAACATTCCGCCGACGTAGGATTGAGATATGAAAGAATTTCACGTAATTTAATAGAAGTATTGAGTTTATTTTGTTCACGAAGCATCGCCGCAGCTTGCATGAGTTCGATAGGCGAAATTTTTGTACGAAAAATCTCCGCCGGCGTAGTTGCAATCTCGTCGTTTGACAAAGACGTTACCCATTTAAGCGTTTCTTCAGCCTTCGACAACACAACAACCTTTTCCGCCGACGTATGAGCAAAAAGATCCTCCGAGTCAAATTTATCCGTCTCATCGGCAATCGAATTTTTCGTTACAATAATTAAAAGACAGAAAAAAACAATCCGACAAAATAAAAAATTCTGCCGATTAAATGATAAAAATCGAGACGTTAAATTTTTCAAAAATTTAAATTCAAATTCAAATTCAAATTCAAAAAAGGTTCTCATAGTAAATTTTATTTTTTTTATGGATTAGCGGTTGTTTATACAAAATTCATAACTATTC
>JAITAZ010000591.1 GCA_031283825.1 Planctomycetaceae bacterium
AATGCCGACTCTATTTTTCAAATACTAGCTCACTCGCACGACTTGCTCTGCCGCTCTGTCCTTAAAAATATAGACGTCGCAACGAATTTCTTTGAAAATCATATCGACCCGAAAATCGCCGATATGATAGACTTCTCACAAATGAAATCCTACGCCCCAGATAATATCGATAAAGAACTCAATGAAAAAATCGGAGACCTGCGATTCATCACAAAATGTAAACCAACCCCAGACCAACCAACAGAACGACTGCTAAACGTTATGTTCTTCTTTGAACATCAATCAACCCCAGACCCCATCATGAGCGTAAGAATACACGAACAAATCGCTCGAGGGAATCGACAATTCATAAACGATTTCAAGAAGTCCAACGAAAACATTCCGCTGTCAGAGATAATGTTGCCGTATCCGCTGTCAATAATACTTTATAACGGAAAAACGTCATGGAAATATCGCAAATTAGCCGACATGATTGATATTCCCGCCGGATTTGATAAAAATATATTAGACTTCCTAACGATAATAATCGATGTAAACTCCATGACAGAAGAACAACTCAATCGCGGATTGCCAATCGTTAGAGCATTGCTGCAAACATTTCACTTCGAGGTGAAAAATAATTTGTCGCAAAATTACGAGAAAATTTTCCGAATAATCGCCGAAGCAATTGGCGATTTACGAGTAAAGGACTGGTTTAGTCAGTTCCTACTTTATGTCGTTTCACATTGCTCAATTTCAAGAGGAAAAGAAATTGAAACAATTGAAAAAATTTACACAACAATAACCCAAAACCCAGAGGAGGCGAAAATTATGGCAGATTCAATCGCACAAGTTCTAATAAAACAAGGACTACAAAAAGGACAAGAAATAGGACTCACAAAAGGACGTGTTTTAGGACGCGAAGAAGAATTAAAGAAATTTATCTTTATGTGTCTTGGTAAGCGATTTAATAGTTTTGTTCCGTGTGATATTCAGGACAGCGTCAATTCGTATTCAGATTTGATTGCGCTTGAATCATTACTTCAACGCGCGTGGGATTGCGAATCAATTGACGAGTTTAGAGAATATCTTGTTAGATAGTAGATTTTCGACGCCTATTCCGTAGAAATTTTATTGTGATTTTTAAATGACAATAATGACAATGTTGTTTTAAGTCGAAAAAAATCTACGGAAAGTTGGGGCGAGAAAATTTGTACAAACTCTTATTTTGTCAGGATTGTTATTATCAGAGATATTAAGAATAGCGGTCGGTATTTCTGTTGATGAAATTAAACGATTAAAACGAATGATTGTGATTATTCATGTAGATCAAAATTCTGCTGGATATTATTTAAGTTGTTTGCACTTTAAATTTCGGTAGAGTCGACTGACTGTTTGCTTTCGGAAAGCGGGCTTTTATGTTTTCAAGACGCCGAATTCATAGTACAAGTTGTATAACATTGAAATCCGAATATTGAAATTTTTTTGATTCATATTTTGGATTTCCTAACCACCTGTAAAATTAAAATGACAATAAAAATGACTCAAGCCGCAACTGACGCGGTTAAAAAATTTATGGAAACTAGCGACGATGTCAATAAAGACTCGTTTTTGCGGATTAGTATTCTTGGGGGCGGATGTAGCGGGGTGCAATATGCGTTGCATTTCGACACAAAATTCGATGAAAAAATCGACGCAAAGTATGTTTTTGACGGCGGCATAATTTTGGCAACGGATCGAAAATTTGATCCTCATTTTGACGGAACAGAAATTGACTATGTCGATTCGATGCGGGGAACGGGTTATACTATTAACAATCCGAATTTTAATACGATACAAGGTTGTCCGGGGTGTGGTTGTCATTGACCGAAGGTATTTAAGTATTTCGCGATAAAGTTTTGGCTAGAGTCGTCTGATTTATCTATTGGATGCGGGCGGCTCTAACTGAATTTAATGTGCGGTCGTTTAGCGTGTCGGCGGTTTAATTAAAATTAATTTAGGAGTTGTTGAGTATGAGAATTATTGTAACGATAATTGTTGCGGTTTTTTTTTCAATGATATTTTCTGGTTGTGATTGTCGGCATGATAGCGGCGGAGTTGCTATATCTTCGACGGGCGGCGGTACGTTTAATGATTCTGCTCGGCAGGCGGAAGATTTTTTACGCGAGATAGAGTTTCTTAATTCTTTGGAAGGTTCGCCGTGTTTACCGGAGACCCAAGGCGCGGAAAAAATTGTTCAGACCGGCGACCGTTTGAATAGTTGGATAAAGCGGAAGCGAATGGATGAATCGTGGAAGTCGGAGCAGGAATTTATTGAGATGGAATCTATAATTCGGCGGGGCGTAGTGAATGCGGAGTCGCTTGTGAGGTTGATTTCTATTTTGCAGGGGAAGAATGTAGTTGACCAAGCGGGCAATCCAATAAAGGGTTCTGCCTCTCTGACTAGCGAGTGCAAGGAGGTTGTTCGGCGTTTGAATGAAATTGAGAGCGTGTTGGATGCGTTGGACAAGCGGGCGGGCATTGCGGATTTGCGTGATTTATTATTGATGATTCGCGGATTGAAAGAGCGGTTTATCGCGATTGAGACGATTACGAATATTAACGCGGATTCGATACGTGCGTTTGCGAAACAGTTTGAGCAAGAGACGGTACAGATTGCGGGTGTTGCGGCGTATTTCAATAATTTTGCGGCGAGCATGAGGACGGAGGATTTATTTATTCAAACGACTGATGTTTATTATTTGATTCAATCGATTTGGTTGCGGAATATTTCTAATTGGGCGAGGGGTGATAAGCAGGAGGCGTTGGAGAGGGTGAAGAATCTTTTTGACTGGACGATATGTAATATTTCGGTGCGTAATCAGGACGTGGTCAACAAGATGATTTTGCCGTTGCAGTTACCTTGGCAATCGGTTTTGTTGGGTAGTGCGTCGGAGTTGGACAGGGCGTGGGTGTTTGTTGAGCTTTTGCGGCAGCAGAGAATTGACGCGGCGATGCTGGCGGTCGAGGACGAGAAAAATGCGGGCGAGGTTGTTGTTTGGGGAGTAGGAGTTTTGATCGATGGAGAGATTTATGTATTTGTGCCAGAATATGGAACTCCGTTACCGGCGAAAGACGGTTTGACGTTGGCGGAAGATGGAACGTTGACGTGTAAAGGCGTTGCAACGTTTTCGCAGATTTTGAAGGACGACTCGTTATTACGTCAACTTGATATTTCTGATGCAAAAAAATTTCCGATTACGTCGGAGAGGTTAAAAAAATCGACCTTATTTCTTGTTGCGTCTCCAGAGACGGTTTCGATGCGGATGAAAGTATTGGAGGCAGATTTGAGCGGCGATTCGAATATGATTTTGTACACAGATATTGGCGAGCAGCGGAGGTTGTTATCGGATGCGAAGTTGGCGACGAGTGCGAGGGCGGCGATTTGGAGTCATCCGTTTCGTGCGAAGTTTGATCAATTTTTCAAGTATGCGGTTATTGGTTCGTATCTTGATATTTTTAGGACGACTAATCCAATTTCGAAGCGTCGTAATTTTCCGTTGTGGTCTGGTAGAATTTTGTATTTTAAGGGCGAGATTACGGGACAAGATGGAGCGATGACGTGTTATCAAGACGCGAAAATTTCCGAGCGCGAGATGATTGAGTTGCGTGCGGTTCCTGAATTTCGCAACAATAGGACGTTATCTCAAATTTTGCAATTGACGACGAATCAGGCGGTTTTTTGGCTTGGGATTGCGTCGTTTGAGAGGGATTCGATTGAGAGCGCGAAGGATTCGATGAAGGGATTAACGTCGAGCGCAGTGAATTTGTGGGCGGTTGCGGAGTCGTATATTTTGGGGCGTATTGCGGAGAGAGAAAAAGATTACGAATCGGCGATTAGACATTATGAACGAGCCGCTAAAGGATCGCAGACGCAACCCGCCGCCTTTGAATTACGCGCAAAATGGATAAAAGAAAAAAGCGGAAAAAAATAAAAGATTGTCTTTTTAAGTAACTCATGTTACGCACTTGTTGCCCCAGATCAGGTAGGCGACCTTTCGCCGAAAGGTCGCGTCGGCATTAGCCGACGGTAAATCTGAATTGATTTTAATTATTGTCGAATCCTTTTATCGTTGTCTTCGGCAATGCGACCTTGATCGAATTTACTAAATAGTTGCCAATAATTTTTATAATGCTGATGGTCTATTCAGTAGAGGACATTGATTAATGATAAAAAACAACTCTTCCTCCTCTAATACAACAACTACAACTAACACAGC
>JAITAZ010000622.1 GCA_031283825.1 Planctomycetaceae bacterium
TGCTGTTTAATTTTTCTTGAACTTCGTGAATTTCTGCTCGTAGCGTGAAATAAAAAATTATTCCGATTGCTGCGACTAATATCGCGACAATTCTGAAAGCAATTGCAACAACCATTCCTACGCCGATTCGGACTCCAAATAAGGGATAAATCTGTTCAAGTACGAACTCAAACGGTCCTGCCGCTAATGGAATCATTGACGTAATATTTACTGCGCTGTAAAGCATAATATGTTCCGGTAGATTCGGAACGTCAATCGACGTAAAAATTCCGCTCGCCAAAAACCATAACGATAAACCAAAAGATAAATGAACCGGCGCAGAAAGCAAAAAACATGTCAAAACGCTAGGCAAATTATTTCTGTATATTAAAAGAGGATGCACAAGTTTTATCGCGTAACGCCCAAAAATCGGAATAGATAATGTCCAACGCTCAATATCAACGCTAGAAAAAATCGGTAGAAACATAACCGAACAGCCGAAAAATCCAATAATCGTAAATAAAAAAACGATATTACAAACGCTCTTCGCCAATAGCGATTCTTTCCAGACAAAACCGGTAGCACAAATAAATATCGTTGCGCAAATGAACATCGCCAGAAGTCCGACAACTCGGTCAACCAATACGCTCGCCAACGCCGATGAACGCTTTTCTGGATTGCGGCGCATTAGTAAATATGTTTTCATCGCATCGCCGCCGAAAATTCCCATCGGTGCAAGACTCAACGCCAAGCCAAGAAATCCATAGCGAAACGCATCCTTCAACGAAAGCATAAGCCCAAGAGTATGAGCCAACTTACGCCAACGAATTATCGTTATCGAAACCGAAATACATTGACACAAAAAAGCCGCCGCTATCATCTCCCATCGCGGTTGCTGACGAAAAAGTTCGCTAAACGCATTATTGCGGGCAGCTTGCCAAAAAAGAAACGTAAATATCAAAAGGATCAAAATTAATTTGATCGCAAATAAAAGCGTTTTATAATTGCTTGAAGTCATATTGAGTCGTTTTTTACTCATAAGTAAAAAAATCGGAATTGCGTAATATTTCCAGTAGGTTGAAATAAATATTTTTGTAATATATCAGCGGAATTTTTGTAACGATATTTCCTCGAATTATGCTTTCCTAATTTTATGCGATTTTTATGCGTTAAAAATTTTTATCAAATTTAAACGCAGAATATCGCAGAAATAAGTCGTTGTTTGAAATCGTAGATTAAAGAATCAAAAGAAATCGCTTTTGAGTCTTTTCAAACAGATTTTCAATCAAACGTCCTCTTCGTCTCTTCTGTCTTTTGAAAAAACTGCGGCTTAATAGTTACAATAATTCTGTTGTATTCTTACAAAAAGTTACGCGATACCTTATCAGATTCCGGCGTATTTTTCAACTAATTATTTTGAAATTTTGTTTATTTATTTACATTTGCGGGTGAAAAAATTGCTTTTAACGTTTGCATGAAATTTGCCGATTAAATTGATTGCATAGAATAAATAGACAGGGATATTGACAAACTGGTAAATTTTCAGAAAATATTCCGCTTACGATTTTGAAAGCAATTTTCCGATTGATTTTTTTGAGCTTCCTATGTTTGGAAGCAAATCGGATTTACGTTTTCGGAGTCAAAACAACCTTCAAGAAAAGGAGAAAAAAAATGACCAAAAGTTTCTTTGCGTTTTGTTTGGCTGCGGGCGTTTCGTTTGTTATATTTACAAATGCGGCGATTGCAGATGATACTTCCAAAGATGCAAAACCTGCAACGGCGACTGCGACGGTAACGGCGGATGTTGCAGCTAACGACGTTGACCATGCTTCGCCATGCGAGCGGCGTCATGTCAGGCGATTACCTAAATTGCGAATTCCGCGATTTGAATTTCCTGAAATTAAGTTTCCGAGACTAAATTGCAGATTAGCGAATAAAGTTGACGACGAAACTGTAGCAGAAGCGGAATCGGTAGAGATTGAAAGCGGCAAAGTCGTATTTGAACGCAGCGTATCTCATGCCGGACATGTTAAGAATGTAAAGTATATCAAAATTCCAGGACGATTTCTGTTAAAAAGAGTCGTTACAACTGGAGAAGATGTCGAACCGTAATTTTCGTTACAATATTTTCAAACAATCTAAATTTTTGAAAATTATTGTAACTCGTTACGATTTATCTTTTGAGGGTTGACGTAAATTTGAAACCAACTTGTATTGCAATTTTTGCATAATGTTGTCTGCCTACTTTTACTAGAAAGCGGAATTTACGTCAATCCAAATTATCTAATAATTGAATTATTGTAACGAAAAATAATTTTTCTGTACCGTGAACGTTTACATAAAAATTTCTGCTGGACATACGCGAATTTTATTAGACGAGTGCTGTTGTTTCTGGGTAATTGAAAATTAGGTTGAAATTTTGTACGGCTGCGCCGGATGCGCCTTTTATCATGTTGTCGATAGCCGAAATCGTGATGATTCTATTTCCTACGACTTCTGCTGTAATATGAACGTAATTTGAACCGGCGACGTCTTTGGTTGCCGGAAGATGATCAATAATTTTTACAAACGGTTCATTGACATAAAACGCTTTTAATATTTCTAGAATATTCGGTTTAGTCAGGTTTTGAATTTTTGGGATTGAATATGTAGTCGTCAAGATACCTCTATTCATTGGGGTCAAGTGCGGAGTGAAAATTACGGTCGATTGTTTTCCTCCGGCGATTGAAATTATCTGTTCGATTTCTGGCGTATGCCTATGAGAACCAACGTTATAAGCGGCGATGCTTTCGTTGCATTCACAATAAAGCGAGTCTAATTTGACGGCGCGACCTCTACCGGAAACGCCGCTTTTGGAGTCAATAATAATATCTGTCGGTTCGATCATGTTCGACTTAACAAGCGGAGTCAACGGTAAAATCGCCGACGTCGGATAACAACCCGGATTCGCAACTAAATTGGCGTCGATTATTTGTTGTCTAAAAAGTTCAGGCAATCCATAAACGACATTGCCAAGCCGATCCGGATCAGGATGAGTTTCGGAATACCAAAGTTGATACTTCTCCGGCGAATCAAGCCGATAATCTGCGCTAAGATCAATTATTTTGACTCCACGCGCCAAAAGCTCCGGCGCAGATTTCGCTGACGCCGTATGAGGAAGACAACTAAAAACACAATCGCTACGAGAAGCAATCTCGTCTGCCGAAAGATGCTCTAATGCAAGATTAAGCAATCCAGTAAGCGACGGATGCACTTGACTAATAAGCCGTTTATCTTCACGACTAGTAACGCCAACAACCTCGACGTAAGGATGACGCAATAAAATTTTAATAAGTTCGAGCGCAGTATAACCTGTCGCCCCAAGTATCGTTATTCGTGTTTTGGACATGGAATTTATAAAAATTCTTTGTTAAATTCGGAATTGTTTTTTTTCAACGTAACTATTCAGCTACTGCGATTGTAATAGGTACAATTTTTTTGAATACGCGAAATAATAGCGGATAAAAAATAATTTGTAAACATTTCTGCTGAAATATTACAAAAATTGAGTTATTAAAAAAGCGTAACCGTTCACAAGAAAAAAATAATATGGTTTTAAAAAGCCAAAGATAATTTTTGGGGGGACTTAGGGGACATTGGGGACGCTGGGGACGTTGGGGACGTTCTTGTTTGAAATCTAGGATTGATGACTCGGCGGGGGACAAAATTTAAATAAAAAATTTCTCTTTGTTAAAAGCTGTTGTTTTCTGTTGAGTTGTTAATCATGTTTAAATTAGTGTGTCCCCAGTGTCCCCTAAGTCCCCTTTGTCTCCAATGTCCCCCCAAAAAATAATATGGTTTAAAAAAACGTGAACGGTAACATAATTTTTTTGTCCTTTAATTTATTTCATTACCAAAAAATTAAAAAAATGATCAAACGTATTAGTGTTTCTTTGATAGGCATAATGTTAATTGTTATTTTTTACACGTCAAATATAACAATTGCACAAAGCAATAATAAATCAAAAAATGACGAAAATGAAATCTTACGATACCGGCATTGGTTAGCACCAATCGATAAAATCAACGATTGGCCACTCAACGATGAACGATACGTACCCATGCGCCGCGATATGTTCAACGACTTGATTAACTCGCTAACAGAACAATCAGAAAAATCAAATAACAACGAACAAAATAAATTCCTCCGAATCGTAATGAACACAAAACTCAATGGAAATCAACTCGCAAACGGAAACGGTTACTTTGAAATCAGCCAAAATAAATCAATAGAACAAAAAACAGACTCTCAAATCCTATACCACAACATAAATCACGACCAAATCATAATTCTCGAACCTTGGGGACAATGGATCAATCTCGCAAAAACGCAAATCACAACAGACTCTACAGACTCTACAGACTCTCCAAACTCTTCAGACATTAAACAAAACTCTTCGCATCGCAACGCTCGATTAGTTTCTACCAGCGACGGTAAAATGCTGCTGATTTTGCCGGAACAAAATAATTTTCGTAACGAAAATACACAAACAGAAAAAAATATCGGCGAATTAAATTCTCACTCGACTCGCCGGATTTATTTCGACTGGTCTCTACGCGGAAAAATCGACCAACAAGGACGCTTGCAATTCGACGCGTCTTTTCCGCGTTCAGTCGAGGTTGAATTTAATATCGAAACGCCGCAAGACAAAATAATTTCATGCCCGTCCGGAATAGTAATTGAAGACAAAAATTACGAAAAAGACGCCAAAACCCGACATTGGAAAATTCTAATCGGCACAAAAAATAACGCAACAATAATCGTAACGAATAAAAATACGCAACAATTAAAAAAAACTAATTCAGCTTACCGTCAATCTATTTTGTACAATATCTCTACCTCCGGACTCGAAGTTACAACGACTTTTTTATTCGATACAACCGATCCAATAATCGACTACTTGGAACTTGAATTAGATTCTCCCCTTGTTCCAGTTGCGGTGCATTGCGGCGGCGAGGCTATACATTCGTCGTTTATCAAACAGATTGATCGCGATAATCGTACTTTCATGTATGTTGACATGTCGGCGGTTGAAATATCGCGTCGGCATGAGGTTGCGTTGGTAGCGCTCGCGCCGATTGTTACAGGTTCGGGAAGAGCCGACACTATCGTTAATAACAATATTTGGCTCCTGCCGCGAATAAAAGCGTTTTCAACAAATCTTTTTTGGAAAGAAACACGATGCTCAATTATCGTACAACGTCCGCTGCAAACGCGGAATTTATCGTTTCAGAATAGCGTTCAAGTTCGCTCTATCGCAGAGGTCGGACGCTCGCCTCACGATACATTCGAATTAAAATATTTCAACGACGACGCACAAGTCGGTTTGAATATTTATCAAGAAGAATCGCGAATCAATGTTGATAGCTTTGTACAAATTCATCTGAGCGACGACGCAATAAGCGGAAATATGATCGCGGCAATTAGAGCAACTGAAGGAAGACGCTTTACATTTGCTTTCCCAATTTCGCCTAACTGGGCAATTCATTCTGTCAAAGGAATTTACGGCGATGAAATTCTCTCGTGGGATATCGTGCCGGCAAAAGATTTGAAAACGGATCCAAATCAAGATTTGCGCAACAATAATATCGATTCATATCTTTCGCTTCAATTAAAAAAACCGCTTGGAACCGGCGAGCTTTTGCGAATACAACTTGTCGGTCGATTTCTTACCGATTCGCATCGAGAATTTAAGTTGACGGAATTTTCGCCTTTATCATTATTGTTACAAAAAAGCGAATTACATCTGATTGCAATCAAAACCGAATCGACGTCGCGATTGCAATATCGTTTGCAAAATTCCGTTTTATTTGAAATTCACGAACCGCTAGACGCAAAATTTCAACAATTATTCAACGAACAACCCGAAGGAGTATTGTTGCCGCTAGACGTCCGCACGCAAGAAACCGCTTTCAAAACCGGAAGAGTAAGACCAGATTACACCGCAGACATCACAGGAAAAATAAATATCGGAAAATACAATTCAACCGCGTCGTTCAAATTCAATATTATTCCGCGCGAATCGGATATCGAAAGAATTTACGTTTACTTTATCGATACGAAAAATACAACTAATAAAAATACGGCAGAAAATCCAGTAGAAAATCCGGCGGAAAAAAATCAATCGACAGAAAATTTGTCTGCAAAAAATATAAATTTGTCTTCAACTCTATCGAACAATTTACGTCAATGGCAATGGGAGATTTTCACCGGTTCGACGCGAATGGATATTTATCGTACAGAAATTCCTCAGATTGTTCAATCTCGAATAATCAGCGGACGCGAACTCGACGATTTTATCGCGGCGGTTGCGGATCGGAATCTGCCCGAAAATTTCAAGAGCGGAACGCTATGGGAAATTCGACTCTCAACGCCGCAAAATACACCGTTTGAAATTTCAGCAACTAAACCAATTACAGCAGAAAAAGAAATTATCGTTCCGTTTGCAGTTCTGCCAATCGCTTTGACTCAATACGGAGAAATGTATATTGAATCCGATGATAATTTTCCGTACATAATTTCGAGTCAGAATTTGAAATCGATCCCAACGGATATTTCAAATCGTCAATTGAATAATCAATCGAACAGTCAATTGAATCGTCCGTTGAACCGTAACATTCACGCCGCTTTTCGATTCGACCCGATAGACGAAATGAGACGCGTCAACGAACCGGCACTGAAATTACAACATATCAACGACGCCCAAACGCCGCCGGAAGCATGGATTTGGCTGATGAAATTAGAGAGTCAATACGGGATTGACGGCGTGATTAAGAATTGCATTAATTTTCATATTGAGAGTCGCGGAAAAGAGACGTTGCAGATAATTTTGCCGGACGGTATAACCGTAAACGACATCGGAGTCGTTTGGCTTGACAACAAACAAACGACATGGACGTCTAAATCTCAAAATACTTTAACGGTTGAACTTCCGACTAGCGAGCGGTATGTTACCGCGTCGGTTGAATATTCGTACAAAAATTATTGTCCGCGAACCGTAACTGACATTACGCCGAAATATCCTAAACCTGATATTCCGGTTTTGAGTCAAAATTGTATTGCGTGGTTTCATCCTGATTATGAAGTCGTCAAGTCGTCGGACAAGTCGGACAAATTCAAATCGAGCGAGCTTTTCGGCGATGATATTTCAGATATTGCAGATTATTTATCCGGTAAAAATAAAAAACAACGCAAGGCGAAATTAGCGATTCAATATTTCGATAAATGGATTTCGCAAAACGCCGAAAAAAATTCCGAGTTGACTTGGCAATCGCTGGCAAACGGCGGAAAACAAATTACAGAATTATTGTTACAAAATATCAAGACGACGTCAGACAATGAATCTTACAATATGGCAGAGGTTAAATTTTACGTCGATATGATCGGATTTGCGAGAAACGGAATAACGCCGAAATCGAAAGCACTGATAAAAAATTACGATAGAGAAGAATCGGATCGCGATGGGCTGACGATATTTATTTCAGTGAAAACATTGGCGGACGGACGAGACGAGTATTCGTTTTATTTTACGACTTTTTTGACGGCGGGAGTATTTCAACATTTTGACGGAAGTCGAATTGACGAGCAGACATGGTTTGTTGACAATGAAAATTTATCGAAATTTATTTTTGCAAACGGCGAAACGTCGAACAGAAAAATTTACGAGTCTGCGCCGAGTAAAAATGTAGAGAGACCGCAAATGTTAAATCTTTTGGATTGGGTTCAAGCGGTGCAAAAGGCGGAAAACGTTCATTGGTCTGATACGAATCAATCGTTTCGACGAGGCAATATTTCGCCGAGTTGGATCGCATACGAGATTTCGGATACTGCCGACGTCAAGTATTTTATTGTGAGAAAAAGTTTATTAAAGAATTATTATTGGGCGGCGTTTTTGGTAGTAATTATCTTGACAAGTTGGCGTCGTTTTTCTCATCCGGCGACATTGATAACAATAAT
>JAITAZ010000644.1 GCA_031283825.1 Planctomycetaceae bacterium
AAGGATGGCTCGTAGTTTGCAACAATAACCCAAATAACAACGACGACAACTGGGATGAAAGAATCTACATGAAAAAAGAAATCAAAAACGAAAAAACAATTACAATCGTTGGAATTTAATATCATCAATCAAGGTTACGACTGTAGTTTTGTAATCATTCGGCGAATTATACAAAACTACGGTAATAAACCTGCGAGTCTCCACCGTAATAAATATTTGGTAATATTTTATTTTTTGTAACAATAATTGTAACCATTCACGGTTTTTTAATCAGGGATAATTAGGGGAATTTTAAACGCGGATAATATCAGATTTTTTTGGTGAATACGAATAATCGCGAAAAATACAAATGATGATTTGCAAATAACAAATAATTTGTAATTATTCATTTGTTTTTCCTAATATTCTGCGTTTAAATTCTTTATTAAATTTAAACGCAGAAAAATTGCAGAAAATTAGGAAAGCAAAATTCAGAAAAAATATCTATGCAAAAATTCAACTGAATGATTAGGAATATAACTTTTATAAATGCTCATGGTATATTATTCTAATGCGTCTGCGCCGCTTATGATTTCTAGAATTTCACTCGTGATTTGATATTGTCTCGCCCTGTTGTAAGTTGTCGTTAACATCGAAATCATTTTGTCGGCGTTTTCTGTTGCGGCTTTCATCGCTACCATTCTCGCAATCTGCTCGCTCACCGCCGAATCCAAAAAACACTTGAATAACTTCGCCTTAAACGCCTTCGGTATAAGTTCCTCCAATACGCTCTCTGGAGACGGTAAAAAATCAAATAATCTGTTGCCGCGACTCAATAAATCAGAAATCCCCTTGTCCTCTCTGTCTGCAGTTATCTCGTCGGCTTGCCTTACAAGCGCAGCACGCTTCAAACTCACATCCGAATACTCAGGATTGTCCCGAACCGCATTCACATCGCCCTCCGACGTCAACTCCACTATCGGTAACAACGTCTCCACTACAGCATACTGACGACTAAGAGATTCAAACTTCGTATAACAAACATCAAGCCGATCAATCTTATCCGTAATAAAATCCTCAAGATAACGATCCGCAAGTTCAGTTACCTTGTCTAATGTCGGCTTGTCTTTCAAATGAATATACGCATTGTCAACCTCCAACCCGCGAAACTTAAACGACGAAATCCCACGCTTGCCAGAAACATCAAGAGAAACACCGGAATAATCATACTTAAAATTTTTCAACCTCTGAAGCGCAAGACGCATAACGCCTGCGTTAAATCCTCCGCACATTCCCCTGTTCGCACTAAGCACAAGAAGCGTAACGTCTTTTTCTGACCGCTCCTGCTTCCGCTCAACAAGAAGCGGATGAGAAAATTGATCGCCCGATTGATTTAAATCGCGAACCAACTCAACCAAACGCTTTGTGTACGAATCAGCCGCAACAGCTTTTTCCATCGCCTTCTTGAACTGCGCAGTTGCAACCAGCTCCATTGTCCGCGTAATCTTACGAATACTACGAACCGATTTACGACGCTTGTCCAAAACACGAGACTTTGCCATGACTTCTCTCTACAAAAAAATAGGGTGAATTGTTATCAATATTAAAATCTGTATCAATTGATTTCAATATTGTCAAAGTTATACTTCTTTATAGCTCGTTCAAAAATGTAAGGTTGAAGTATAACAATTCTCAAATCAAATAATAGGGGGGACGCGATTTCAAATAAGTTGAATTTATAATCGGCAACGGTTGAATCTGTAACAAGTCTGTTTAATGAATCTGTCTAACGAGTCTGTTGATTAAATTGTTTTTCGATGATATAACGTTACAGAATCAAAAGACTACATGTTTACGTCTAACATGTAACAAACTTATAGAAATTATGGAAAATAAACGCGGGGAAAATCAATAAATGAAAGATGATAATCTTTTTGCTGAAAGCTCAATGAGTATCGGAGAGCATATAGAAGAATTGCGAAAATGTATAATTTATTCGCTTTGCTGGGTGGTCGTTTGCACAATGATAGGGTTTTACTTCGGAGCGGATATTGTCAGGTATATTCAAATACCAGTCAGTAATTCTCTCGATCAATTTTACAAAATTCAAGCTCAAAAACGATTCGAATCCGATAAAGAACAACTTCTGTCAGAAGGCTATCCGCCGGAAGTTGCAGCGGCAATGCTAAAAGGCGGATTCGTACCAGAAGAACGATACCTATTCGCCGGAGAACTTGAACGAATATTAGAACAACAAAAAAAACGGAAAACTACGTCTAATTCAGATGAATCAATTTCGCTCGACGGCGTTGATAATCTATCGGAACAAAAGACTAAACAGAAACAAAAACACGCCGATTCAGGATTCAGCTACGACTCAATTCAATTCAACAAGGAACCGATTCGGGTTTTATTTCTCAAGAAGACTTCAACATTATCGCAGACACGGTCGCTTGGAGCGTATGAGGCGTTTGGCATTTATATTAAGGTCTCGGTGATAACGGGAATTGTGATTGCCTTGCCGTTTATTGCGATACATATTTGGTCGTTTATTGCGGCTGGTCTTTATCCTCAAGAGAAGCGTTACGTTTATTATTTTGTGCCGATTAGCGTATTGTTATTTGTTGGAGGAGTGTTATTTGCGTTTTTCTGCGTGTTTCAATTGGTGTTGAATTTTCTGTTTGATTTCAATGCGTGGATGAATATTGAGCCGGATTTACGAATAAGCGAATGGATAGGATTTGCGTTTATGTTACCTGTTGGATTTGGTTTGAGTTTTCAGTTGCCGGTTGTGATGTTTGTATTAGAGCGGATAGGAATTTTTTCGTACAAGCAATATTTCGCGAATTGGCGGGCGGCGGTGCTTATTATATTTGCCGTCTCGTTGTTTCTAACTCCCGGCGATCCAGGGAGTATGGTGATGATGGCAATGCCGTTGACAATACTTTATTTCGCCGGCGCATCGTGCTGCATGATATTCCCAAGACAAAAAACCATGTTCGACTACACAGAAGAAGACGAAAAAATTGTAGCCATCGATAGTTAAAGAAATCGCAATTTGCATGTCGTAAAGTCAAACAATAACAAGTCAAAAGTTATAGCTCACAACTCCAAAATACGATGCAGAAACCAACTAAAAAACAAACAAAAACTTAAAATTGACGCTAAATTGACGCCAAGTTATAAACAACAATTAACAAATAAGTTATAGTAAATTTGACAAACACAAATTGGCGTCAATTATAACAAACAGCTAACAATAATTAACAATTGTTTATAGATAATGCAAAAAAAACTTAAAATTGGCACCAAGTTGGTGCCAAATTATAAACAACAACTAATGAATAAGTTATGCCAAAACTGACGATTCGTAAATTGATGTCTTTTATAGCAAGAAACTAAAAATAATTAACAAATTGTTTATAGCTAATGTAAAAAAACTTAAAATTGGCACCAAGTTGGTGCCAATTTATAAACAACAACTAATAAATAAGTTATCTCTAAAACAGGTAGAATAAATATGGCAAAAAAGAGTAAGAAGGAGTCAGTTGTTTCATTACAGAATTATACCGCTTTTATTGAAAGTATAAAAGAGCGTATTCGTAATGTTCAAATTAAAGCGGCAGTTTCTGTCAACCGCGAGTTAATTTTTCTCTACTGGGATATAGCAGAAAAAATTGTAGCCGCTCAAAAAGACGCGTCATGGGGTGATAACTTTCTTGAAAATTTGAGTAATGATTTGCTAGAAGAATTTCCCGATATACGCGGATTCTCTTTTCGTAATTTACGTTCTGTTCGGCAGTGGTATCTTTATTGGACAAATTCTCCAGATGCAAAAAAACTTATTAAAAATTTAGAAGGTTCTGCAACTTTGCCGAAAGTTGGTTCTAAATTAGAATTGTTAAAGTTGCCGTCAAAGAATCATAAAAATAGTGTCTGCTTGCCTGAAATTTTTGGACGGATTCCTTGGCGGCATCATGTGGAAATTGTTACCAAATGTAAAGACAAGTCGGAGGCTCTTTTTTATATTCGGAAAACGCTTGAGAACAATTGGTCTCGTTCTGTTTTGTTGTATCAAGTTGAGAGCGATCTTTATAATCGTGCGGGCAAGGCGATTACGAATTTTGATTTGGTATTGCCGGCGACTCAATCGGATTTGGCTCGTGATATTATAAAGGATCCTTATAATTTTGATTTCTTAACTATTCGTGAAAAATTTGACGAGCGCGAGCTTGAAAATGATCTTATTGACAAGTTGACGCAATTTCTGTTAGAGTTAGGACAAGGTTTTGCATTTGTGGGGCGGCAAGTGAAAATCACGGTGGGCGATGAAGATTTTTATCCTGATTTATTGTTTTATCATACTCGTCTTCATTGTTATGTTGTAATTGAGTTAAAGACGATTAAGTTCAAACCTGAATTTACGGGCAAACTTAATTTCTACGTTTCGGCGATTGACGGAATTTTCAAAAGCGAAGAGGACAAACCGACTATTGGTATTTTAATTTGCAGAGAAAAAAATAAGACAATTGTAGAATATGCGTTGAAGGATATGTCTCAACCGATTGGAATTAGCAGTTATGAAATTTCGCGCGTGTTGCCGGAGAGTTTTAAGTCGTCTTTACCGACGATTGAGGATATTGAGATGGAACTAAAGCATATTTAATTTATGTTCGCGCGAGATTTTTTTCGCGAGAAAATTTCAGCGGATTATTGAAAAAAATCAATTGAAAGGAGTTTATAAAATTATGAGTACAAATAATCAAAAGAATCGAGATTTATCGGCGAGACCGAAGTTGACGTTGCGTCAGATACTCAAGATATCTGTTTATATTTTTTTGGGTTTGTTTTTGATTTTGTTTTTGATTTTTTATTTGCTTTATCTTTCGGCGCAGCGGGAGCCGGAATTTTATCGAGAGGCAAAGAGCGTTCCGTTGGAGGTGCAACAGACTCGCAATGCGGCGGTTGTTGATAAGATTAGGACATTGAATAACGATTTTCAAAGTCGGAGTAAAAAGTGGTCGGGAACGTTTACGGCGGAAGAAATAAATGCGTATCTTGCAGTTGAGACAACGAAATCTGGGGCGAATTTATTGCCGTCTGATTTGCAGGAACCGCGTATTGTTTTTTTATCTGGTTCGGTTGGAATTGCGTGTAGAGTTCGTCAACGTGGATTATCGGCGGTATTGAATTTATCGTTGGGCGCGTCGATGCCGGAGCCGAATAAGTTAGTTTTTAGAATGCGTTCTTCTCAAGCTGGAGCATTACCTTTATCGAAAGATTATATTGTACAGACTATCTCCAACGTATTAAAAAGTAAATGGGGCAACGTAACGCAAGGAACAGAAGGCGGAGACCCGACTTTTACAATTCAATTAAATATAAAAAACAGCGCCGGTCGAAAAGTAAGAGTAGAAAATTTTGCAATACAATCGGGCGTCATTCAATTTTCAGGAACAACAGAATAAGTTTGTCGCAAAGTTATTGTAACAATTCAGTAGGCAACCATTGATCTAGGGCTTTGTTAGTCTTAAATTGTGGGATGCATTTTTTATGAAAGACTGTATTTGTTACCGTTTTTGAATGGCTAAACCAAAAGTGTAACCATTCACGGTTTTTTAAAAAACATATTATTTTTTTGGGTAACCGTTCACATTCAAAAGAAAAAATCCTACGCCCTGAAAGGGCAATCAGCAATAGCGTAGGGCAACGCCCTACGTTAGTATTCCACGACAACCAAAGCCCTGAAAGGGCGACAGCAAATTTCAATTTTACAAAGCGGCTTGCGCCCTTTCAGGGCTTGTTTTTCTAGGCAATTTCTACGTAGGGCGTTGCCCTACGCTATAGCTAGACGCCCTTTCAGGGCTTATGAAATTTTTCTCTTGTGCGTGAACGGTTACGTTTTTTCTGCCGAATGATTACTACTTTTTTGTATTCAATAACATCGACGCATTCAATACCACAAGTATCGAACCGGCATTGTGAACTAACGCGCCTACAACGGGTCCAATAAATCCTCCCGTTGCAAGAATAATCGCTACCGCGTTTATACTCATCGAAATCCAAATGTTACTCACAATCTTTGATTGCGTCATTCTCGCAAGCCTCAGTAAAAACGGTAACTTTGATAAATCATCGCCAACCAAAACGACATCTGCGGCGTCAATTGTTAAATCACTGCCAATCTTGCCCATCGCAATTCCTACCGTCGCAGCTTTCAACGCCGGCGCGTCGTTTATTCCATCGCCAATCATCGCAATTTTATCGCCCCTGCTCGCTATCAATTCAATTTCCTTAACCTTCTCCTCCGGCAATAATTCTGACTTTACTAACTCAATTCCCGCCAACTCCGAAATTCCTCTCGCCGACCTTGCATTGTCGCCCGTCAATAATACTACATCCACGCCGCCGCGCCGCAAACTCTCAACCACGCTGCGTGAAACTTGACGAATCGTGTCCGAAACCGATACAAATCCAATCGCCTCATCATCAACCACAACCCAAATAACCGTCTCTCCAACATCAAACCGTAATTCTGCACGCAATTTAATCTCGTCATTTATCGTAACGTTAAATCTCGATACAATTCGATCATTTCCCACAATCAACCGCTCGTCGCCGCCCGCTAACTTCGCACAAATCCCCTCGCCGCGAAATAACTCGAAACTGTCAACAGAATTCAACTGCAACCCCGCAGAGTTCGCCGCGCCAACTATACACCTCGCTAACGGATGCTCCGATAATAACTCAACCGACGCCGCAAGACGAAGTAAATCATCCGCGTCAATATTCGCGTCATTCGAATAAACTTCCCTCAACTGCGGCTCGCCCCGCGTCAACGTACCCGTCTTGTCAAACGCAACCACTCTCACCTGTGCAAGCCGCTCAATCGCCTCGCCGCTACGAATCAAAATCCCAAAACGCGACGCATTGCCTATCGCCGCAATTATCGCCGTAGGAGTCGCCAACACCAACGAACACGGACAAAATACAACCAATATCGTTACCGCTCGACTCACCGACCCCTCAATCAACGCCTGAATCGCAAATTCCGAATCCACAAAAAATATTCCAATCAAAAAATTCATCAGCCCAACAACCATCGCCGTAACTATCGCCATCGGAACCAAAAAAGACGCCCACCTGTCCGCAATCCGCTCAATATGAGCCTTCCTCTGCTCCGCCTCCTGAATAAGACGAATCATATTCGAAATCGATGCGTCCTCGCCCACCCGCGTCGCCCGCATCACAAACGAACCAAAACAATTCACCGTTCCGCCATAAACCGAATCGCCCTCAAAAAGATCAACCGGCAACGATTCGCCCGTAATCAACGACTGATCAATAGACGTATTTCCCGTTACAATAATTCCATCAACCGGAACAGACTCGCCGGGCAACACCCGCAATAAATCGCCGCTGCAAACCTCCGACGCAGGAATTATCGACTCCGAATTATTCGTACTAATATTATCATTATCAATATTATTACCGCTGACGCTCTCAATTCGTCTTGCGGTTTTTGGCGCGAGTTTTAACAACGCCTCGATTCCGGCTTTCGCTCTAGTAATAGTCCACTCTTCCAGATAATGACCTAACGCCATGATAAACGCCACTTCACCGCCCGCAAAAATATAAGAATGAACATGTCCGCCCGAATTGTCGCCGGAAGGAAAGAACCAATCCGAAATAATAGTCGCCGTAATCGCCGTACTCAAAAGCGTGTCAACAGAAACGCGGCGATCACAGATTAAATTCCTAATCGCATTGATAAAAAACGGCGAACCGGAAATCACTATCGCAAACCACGCCGGATCGAAAAATAAAAATTCATGCGCTAAATGAAAAAAACTCATCACAAGCGATAGCCCCGAAATTATAAGCAGAAAGACCTCTAACCGCTCGTAAATTTCATGCAACCTCGCCGAGATTTTATTAGAATCTTTTCGTTCCTCGCGCCGACTCCGCACGCTACAACAACACGGCGGAGCAACTTCTTTTTCACAATTACAATTTGTCTGCATGATATTGTAAACTGCCCGCACTTTAAATTTTGGTTATCGACGCCGATTTTTTTATGAATAACATTTATGTCGCCGAAATTCATTGTGCGAGTCATATAAATTGATTGAGAAATCCTTTCTAACTGTTCGCGTTTACGATCCTGAAACACGATAAAATCAAAAGCTTGAATCGGAAAAAAGTATAATCAAACGCAATCGCAAAACAAGACGTCCCAATTATACGCAATATACATTGGAAAAAATACTAGACAATGTATAGAATGTATCGCTCATAATCAGACAACAAATTCGAACCGAAAATTCAAATGCGAACAGCTTAAATTTATAGTAATATTCCCCTGAAATATTACAAAATACGCCGTATTGACGAAATTTATCGATATGGTAAAGTCATTTTGCAATCGAGGCAAAGGCACGTAAGCATTTTGATTTGAAGTCAGCTACGTTTTTTTGCTATAACGAATTTTAAAATTTAACTTAAAAAATTATGATACGATTATTTCACTACGCGATCATAGGCTACGTGATTTTTTTGACGTTTCTACTTTGGCTGCCAGATCCGCGAACAATCGTTTTTGGCTGGCAACCGAAAGAAGACGTCGCTGGTTATTCGCATTTGATTACATTCGCTATACTCGGCATTTTGGTTGAAATAGATCGACGGCGATATAGTTTCGAGTTTTTATGTTTGATATTGCTTTTCTACGCAATATTCACCGAAATAGGACAAATATGTTTCCCGCCGCGATCATTCGAATTAAACGACATAATACAAAATTTCGCAGGTATAATTATAGGAATGGAAATCGGAAATATAATAAAAAATACTTGTAAAACCATAATACGCTTTTGTAACGGTTCGCGGTTTTTAAAATTCGGAATTATACCTCTGGTAATTATATTTATTATGTTTTATTTTTTGTAACGATAATTGTAATATTTCAGCGAAATTTATTTCAATGATATTTTGTAACCGTTCACAGGTTTTTAAATTCGGATTTGAATTACTAAACCCAATGTAGAGACGCAATGCTTTGCGTCTCTATCTGTGATCTTTTGATCGAACAATGAGACGCAAGGCATTGCGTCTCTACTTTTGTTAATTTGTAACTATTCACGTTTGAATTTTTCGATAAAAAATAAAAAAACCGTGAACGGTTACAATTTTATCTTCGTCTTAAAGTTGTATCTTCGATTTTTATGATTTTTACTTCTTGAACGTCTGAATCGTTTACGCTTGGGTCGAGTTGTCTTAAATTTTCAATTGTGAAATTATCGGGGGCAATATCTGTATTTGGCTTTTGAGGCGTATTAAATGGAATTGTATTTTTGGGCGAAGTAATTGGTCGAGGAGGCGTTGGTTTCATCAGCTCTTCGAGGGTTGGCGTTCGAAAATTTTGATCCTGTTTATTGGGGATATTGTTGTTATTGTTTTTATTTCCGTTTCCGTTATTTTGTTGCGGCGTCGTTGGGATTCCTATATTTGTTCCCGAATTTGTTCCTTGCCAACCTTTGTTTGTAGAAGAAGTTGAAGAATCAGAAGAATCGGAAGAGTTATTTGAAATATTAGGCGTAATGAAATTATTATTTTCGACGTCGTTGTATTCAATTTCGTCAAAGGAGTTATTTGATTTGCAGTCGATACAATCGGGGTCGGCGAAATAATTATCGTAACAATAATTCTCTGACATATCGTTTAAAATAGAACCGGCTCTGTAAAGTGGTCCGGCGTTTTGTATTTTGCCATTGACAATTGCCGACATACAGTAGTCGTATTCTGACCCGCACATTCGGCAACCGCACGAAACAATAAAAATCGTCAACAAGATAAAAGCTGTTAAATGTTTCATAATTGCAATCATAATTTTTAAACTGTTCATACTTAAATTTTCGGTTAAAGCTGTCTGGCTTATCTGTCGAAAAGCAGAGTTTTTTAGCGAATAGCTCTTGTATTGCCGAAATTCATAGTACGATCTGATATTTAATTTAAGCGACTTGCCTAAATTCGAGCCGCCTTCTATGTTTTTACGTTACCGAATCCTATCTTTGATTCTAATGTGCGATCCAATATTGAGTAAACAAAAATATTGATCGGAATCCAAACAATAGTAATGTCTATTGACCGACAATTAATATCGACCGCAAAATCGTTATTATCCGCAAATTTTCTCTATTTTCTCAAAATTTATTCCAAAAAAATTGGTAAAATATTTGTTCTGTCCCTTTGAATCCTTCAATCGTTGCTTACTGAATAGTTCTACTTTGAACGGTAACAAATGTTTCTTTTTTTAGGGGACAAAGGAGATATCGTCGTTTTAAATCGTAGATTAACGACCCAACAGAAGACAACAGCCTTTTAAAAGAGAGATTTTTTTCAGTAGGGAACATCTAAAAACCTCATGTAAAATTTATTTTTATTAGGAACGCGGTCGTCTCGACCGCATATTTAGGCGTTTGTCATGCAGGCGGGACGCCCGCGTTCCTTCTAATATTAGTTT
>JAITAZ010000004.1 GCA_031283825.1 Planctomycetaceae bacterium
ACCTCCGCATAAATCGCCTTCGACGCAACCTTGCTAACTGTCTCCGAAATCCGACTCCGCTCCTCCGCCGAAATACAATTCGACCGCGAAAGCAAAATCACATCCGCACGACTCAACCCTCTAACAGACTCCCGCAATCGACCACGCGGGAAAATATAACCATAACCAAACGGCTCCATCGCATCAAGCAAAACAATCTCAAAATCTCGACCCAATCGCCGATGTTGCATTCCGTCATCCAATATCACAACATCAACACCACCCCGCGACGATTCAGAAAATACAAATCGCAAAAGATCACGAATCGCAACAACACGATCTCTATTCTGAAAATGATAAACATCCGGCAACCGAAACGATAACTCAAGATACTCGTCATTGACACCGTCAATTCTATCGCCTCCATCGATCTCCTTGACTCGCAACCCGCCATCAACTTCGCCCGAACTATTTGATTTCTTCCGCCTATAACCTCTACTTACTATCGCCGGTCGAAATCCTTGACCTATCAAATACTCGCAAAGCCACGCAACCATCGGAGACTTGCCCGTACCGCCAAGCGTAATATTGCCAACAGAAATTACAGGAATATCCGCCCCATAAACTTTAAATATCCCAAAATCATAAAAGAAATTCCTAATCGACGTAACAACCCAGTAAATTATCGAAACGCCAAATAAAAATATACGCAATAAACTAAAAATAATCCCACGACTCTCACAACTAACTAATCGACGAAACCACTCTTCTTTCATAATTTACAAAATTGTATTTTTATCGTGAATAGTTTTGGGACAGAATGGACATTAGAGACATCATTGTTGGAAATCGAAAATGAAAGACTCAAAAGATGTCGCTCTTGAGTCTTTTCAAACAGATTTTAAACCCAAACATCCCTAAAAATGCCGCAACTGAATAAATTATTTCACTTGAAATATTTTAAACTGTTCACACCTTAAATTTCGACTATCACCGCCTGCTTACCTTCGGAAAACAAGCTTTTTAATGAATAACCTTCGTGTCGCCGAAATTCATAGTACGAGTCGTATATTACACAACTCCATGCATCATTCTTTTTAACTTTGGCGCAAGAGCTAGAGCTATAAAACCTATCACCATCGGAATAATCGCCATCAATAAAAAGAAATCTGCAAGCCCCGATTTTTCTCCAAAAAAGAAACTTATTCCCTTGCCCGCACCAAAAATACTCGCTAATTGCCCCGCCAAAACATACGCAATACTACTCGCAAAAAACCACACGCCCATAAATAACGACGCATACCTCGCCGGCGCTAACTTCGTAATCATCGATAAACCAATCGGAGATAAACACAACTCACCCCATGTCGCTAATAAATAACACAAAATTAACCAATACGTCGCCGCATTACCACCCGTCGCCTTCGCCTCTACCGCCGCCGGAATCATTATAAATACACTCGCCGACGCTAATAACATCCCAATCGCAAATTTAGTCGGCGTACTCGGCTCTAAACCATACCGCGAAAGAAATCCCCATATCAACGCAAATATAGGAGCAAATACAACTATCCAAAACGCATTCACCGATTGATACCACGTCGCAGGAAATGTGTACTTCTTGTCCTTCGGAATATAACCCTTGCCAAAATTCTCCTCCATCTTCCGCAACTGCTCAATCAAATCAACAACCTCGTCATACTCAATCTTCGATAAACGACCCTTCAATCCCGACGCCCTCAATGTCAAATATTCGTCCACCTTGCCAATCGACTCTACAAGCTCTTTAAACTTGTCCTCACCCACCAGATTTTTCAAATCCTCCGACCTCTCCACAAAAGATTTCTTCAAACGCTCAACCGCCGCCTTGTCCTCATCCGCACCTAAACGATCTTTCAACGCCGACGATCTCAATACAAGATTATCGTAAATGTCATGCATCGATTTGTCCGCATCCGACTCCTCACGCTTAAACGAAAATAATCTTCGCGTCCGCTCCGCCAACGTCTCCCGCTGAACTTGATCCTTCCCGCGTTTCGCCTGCAACTCCAATCCCTCCAGACGAGTAATAATCGGCTTGTACTCCGCTATAATCTGCTCGTTGTCCAAAAAATAACCCTTAACAAAATTCGGAGAAGCCGAAATTACCGAATCTGGAATACCACGATCCGTGTTCTTCTTCGCAAATACATTCAACGACGAACCCGCTTGCTCAAACACCGTCCAAAATGCAATCACAAAAATCGAAAGAGCAACAATCACATAAATTCGATCATAGTCCTTCTTGTCAAGCGGACGCGTTTGCTCATGAATCAATTCCTCATGCGCCGCCCTTTGAGACTCCGTCATCTCGGCGTCATTCTTGATGTTACCCTTGTTTTTTGTCGGCGCAACTCCAATTCCTTTAAGATGTTTCTTCCCCAAAATAATAAAAGAAATCAATCCGCAAATCATCCCAATTCCGGCAATAATAAACCCGAAATGATACCCGTAAATCTCCGCTACCGTCCCCGCAAGAAGCGGCGAGAAAAACGCGCCAATGTTTATCCCCATGTAAAAAATAGTAAACGCAACGTCTCGCCGACGGTCGCCCCGCTCATAAAGCTGACCTACCATCACCGAAATACACGGCTTGAAAAATCCATTGCCCAAAACCATCAACCCCAGTCCGACATAAAACACAATCAACGCCGTCGGGTCTGTCGCATACATTACTTTCACACCGCCGCCAATCCTTATGAACTCCGTCGCCGCAAGACAAAATTCACCCATCGACATCAACACCGCACCTATAATCACACAACACCGCTGACCAATAAATCGATCCGCAATCCACCCGCCAAGAAGAGGCGAAAGATAAACAAATCCCGTGTACCAACCATATAACTTGTAAGCATCCGCCTCGCTCCACCCAAAACCGGGCGCCCACTCGCTAGTCGAAACACTCACCAAGTACAAAACCAAAATCGCCCGCATCGAATAAAATGCAAAACGCTCCCACATCTCTGTCGTAAAAAGCACCCACAAACCAGACGGATGACGACGCGAAGATACATTAATGTCGTTACTCATCGTACAAATATGTTGTTGTTATTGTTGAAAATTGAAAAATTGAATTAAATACACGCAATGTAATTTGCACGAATTCAATATTACGTCTTTGTTAAATCTTGTTAATTTTCAAGACGTATATAATATAATAGACGCGCAATTTATCGACACGGTAAAACATAATCGCGGATTGTCGGTAAACAATCAGTCAAAAATATTTTCGCGATGTCGTCATCTTCGTTTTCGCTTGCTTGAACTTGAATCTTATAAGCGTAACGAAAATTCCTAAATTTTACTCGCGGATTGTCGTCTGCAACCCACCCGTTGCCAACGCTCGCCCCGTAATAAAAGGATATAACTCCGCCCCGCGCAGAATTATTAATAAATTTAACCTTCCATAATGCGTTATCATCTGTAGCTTTGCCCGCAAAATCAAGAATCGGAAATGGAACAGAAATTCTGCCTTTTTCATCTTTCTTGTAATCGCGTCCTCCAAAACAAATTTCCGGCGAATGAACCACGACTATCCCCGTCTTGCCAGCCATTAGCGTAATATAAACCTCTGATTTCGTTTTGGAATTTTTATAACGTCTTGTAATGTAACCGTTCTGAATCTGCAAATATTTGACGTCATTTTCTGACAATTCCATTTCGCCTTCAGCAGTCCAATCGCCGATAGTGTACGGCAACTCTCTCAACTTTTCTCTCGCCTCGTTAAGACCAGAAAAATTCGACCATCGAGCTGTCCTCATACCAACATAAACAGTAACCGCTAACAAAATTGCTACAGCAATTACTATGCCAACATAAAGCTGAATCGGATTTTTAGATTTCTCATTACTCATTTTTTTTTACCTGTACCTGTTCATAAATTGTTAAATTGAAATTTTAAACTTAAACTAATCTTCATAACGCCGACACAAATTCATCAATTGAATTACACGTAATCGCAAAATCAAAAAGCTCGTCTAACTTTTCAATACTACGGACATCCCTAATCTGCTCTTGTAACTTATTCGTCGGCGGCGATTTCTCAAACCGCTTTGTTAAAAAACGAATTATGTCATCTGCTTTAGCTTTAAACTCGCCTGCCAATTGACCTTCTAAAATACCTTCCAGCTTGCCTTCCAATTTGCCTTTTAACATACCTTCCAGCTTACCTTCCCGCTTGCCTTCCAAAATGCCTTCCTGCTTGCCTTCCAATTTACCTGCCAATTTCGCTCTTTGTTCGTATTCTTGGATTCTTGGTTCAGCTATTTCTTTGAATAGCGATTCTGGAATTTGTCGGAT
>JAITAZ010000113.1 GCA_031283825.1 Planctomycetaceae bacterium
ATATTCAAATAATATTATGAAATTTGACGGCGAAAAATATCAAGAACATCAAGATCGCAACGTTCAAGAACGAAAAGATTTTGTAAACAACACTCAATTAGAAAACGATGAAGACATTATACTCGCGTTAGTTCATGCCGGTACGTTATCGATTACAGGCGAGGAGGAATTTCTAAGCGATTTAATTAATCGTATTGAAGCAAAGTATGGCGAAAAGAAGCTGCAAAACGTTATTTTGGATCGTTGCTTAAAAGGGATACGTGAAGCAAAAAATAACTCGTTTCAAGACCTCATTGTGGCGACCGTTACGATGCAAATCTTTTCTCAGATCTGGGAAAATTACAAAGACAAAATCGGCGAGGTCAAAGATTTCATAACAGGATGGGACGACGCGGCTACAAAAGTAAAAATAAATAAAAACGACGTAAAACGATGCATAAACCGTTACTACGAATACGGAGTCAAAGAAAATTTCTTAAAAATTGTCGATAATAACGAAAATGAAAATACAAAATTAGAAGAAAACGACAACGATCAAGAAGAAATTTTTGAAGACGAAAATAACGTCGAATATATTTATATCGACGAAGACGAAAATGATGATGACGAAGATTTCGAAGATGATGACGACGAGGACGATGAAGATGATGAAGATGAAGATGAAGATGACGATGACGACGACAATTTTATTATGGGCATAATTCGTATAAATACGACAGATTCAATGTTGCCGATATTATGGGCGATGTGTAGCTGTAAACAGATGACGCCCGCACTCGACGTTCCGCCAAACGGAAAAATTGAAATCGCCGATAACGTCATGAAGTTTAAGATTTCGCATACAAACTATAAAATCACGTTAATTGAAAATGATAAGAATCTTTTCTCAATACAGAAACTACAAATTGACGGCATCCCGTTAAAAATTTCAACAAAACCTCGCGAATGGAGTGTAAACTTAAAAATATTCCCTCAAAAAAATATTGAAGAGATTCTAAAAAAACCGCTAATGGCAAATTTAAATTGCAAGGTTCAACTTAAATTCAATTTGGAGAAATAAATTTTCTGTATTCAAAATAAAATTTAAGTTTTTTTGATAAGAATAAGAAGTCCCATTTACTTTTTTGACGATTAATTTTATACTACGCCGCGTACAGTTTAAAAATTCCAATTTACAGCTTTTAGAATTTTCGTAACGAAAATTAAGTTTAACTAAACCGCGATAATTTAATTTTTTGTTCCAGTACAAATTGTTTTTGTGCAAAATTAAATTTTATCGCGATTAGTATAGTCGTTTGTTGCCGTCGATTTTTTGTTTTGTCAACAGAAAAAAAAGACGACAATAATTTACAACCCGCATATCCTTTAACAAAAATTAAAAGGAGAAATGAAAATGAAAAAGACAATTCAACTTATGTTGGAAATCAAAACAAACATTGACTTTATGTCAAATGTTAAAGTGGGCAATGTTAAAATAGGCAAGGGGGGGGGGGGCAGGTTATCTGGCTGAAAATCTCGATTCGAATTATTGTAACGATAATTCTTCTTTGGGGCGTTCTCCCAAACCTTGCTTTTGCTTTCGCAGTCTATTTGGTTTCACACTTGTCGAACTTCTGGTTGTAATTGCAATCATTGGAATATTGATCGCATTACTTTTACCGGCAGTTCAAGCGGCGCGTGAAGCGTCGCGACGGATGAAATGCTCAAACAACTTGAAACAGTGGACTCTCGCCGTTCACACTCACGCCGACGCAACAAAAGGATGGCTCAACATCGGCGCTTGCCCCGATCTACGAACAATTCAAAATGGTAAAACCTACAACAGAATAAGCTGGTTCGTAGAATTATGGACTTACATTGAACAACAACCTCTAGCCGCACAATACAACTACAGTCTCGGATGGCATCAAGCACCAAACTTAGAAACTTTCCGTGTTCGTCTTCCCGGATATTACTGTCCCTCCGATCAACCTAATGCAGTAAATACCGGCGCGTTTTGGACAATATTGGGAAATTATGTCGTCAATATGGGATACGGTAGGTTGCATCACGGTACTGCCGAAACGACTCTACACGTCAATTCCGGCGGCTCGCCTTATCTCGTGGGTAGCGTTGAAAAATTAATATCTATTACCGACGGTTTATCTAATACGGTCAGCATGTCGGAGATTTTAATTTCTCCCAATAGAACATGCCCGCGCGGAATAATTCCAAACGACGAAGGAACGCCGGGCTTTATGACATTTAATACTCCGAACTCGGCGAGTCCAGATAATTTACGTACTTGTCTAGCCGGCACGACAGACCCGACCAACAGTTTGTACAGAAAATATCCATGTGCCGCTGTCGGCGCAAATACTCAAGTACAAATTGTCGCTAGAAGTAATCATCCGGGCGGAGTGAATGCAAGCGTTTGCGACGGAGCAGTCAAATTTGTTTCAGATAATATTTCGCTCGTCATTTGGCAATCCGCTTGTTCTTCATTCGGAAACGAGTCTCAAACTTTGCCTTAAACGAAGTTCGAAAATTACCATCAACATTTAACGTCTGGAAATCTCTAATAGCTCAATTTTCGACCTATTAATTTTTGTAACGAAAAATCAATTATTAGAGTTTTCTCATTTTTTAGAAAGGAGATTTTTTTATTATGACTAAACAAAAAAGTTTTTCGATTTTTGTCGTTTTACTTGCGGCGATTGTTTTAACCGGTTTTGGTTGTTCTTCCAAAACTGTCAAAACGGTCAAAGTTACAGGCAAGATAACAATCGACGGAAACCCGATTGAACAAGGCTCGATTAGTTTCATTGAAATTGACGGCAAAACGCCAACCGGCGGCGGAAGTATCAAAGACGGAACTTACATTGCAAATGTTCCTCCCGGAAATAAAAAAGTTACCGTGCTAGGAACAAAACTAGTAGGAACAGAACCCGAATTCGCAGATGTCAAAGATAGTCCAATGAGAAATAAATACGAATCGGTTACGCCGCTGGATTACAGCAATGTCGAAACAACGCCGCTAAAAGCAGAAATAATCAAAGCGACAAACGACCTGCATTTTGATCTGTCTTCAAAAGTCGGCGTTGGAAATAAGTAAAGTAACAAAGTCAGACGTTTACTGTTCGCGTGAAAAGACGAACTGTTTAACGTTCACAAATTCACTAAACAAAAAAATCATGAAAAAGTTTTTAGGGTTATTTTGGACGGCATTATTACTTGTCGTTGTTGGATGCGGCAACGGCAACGTTTCGCTCAATGGACGTGTAACGTTTTCAGACGACGGCTCGCCGGTTACGGCGGGAACGGTTTGTTTTGTAAAAGACACGTTTCAAGCAACCGGCAAGTTAAACTCAAGCGGTTATTACGTTGTTGGGACTATGAAATCTACAGACGGAATACCTGCCGGAGTTTACAAAGTTTACATCGCAGACGCAAAAAAACAAATCGGAACTCAAAAAGTTCAGCAAGTCGAAACTGACGGTTCAACGAAAGAAGTTGATGAACCTATTTACGAAATACTTGTTGATAAAAAGTTCAGTAGTTCTGAAACGTCGGGTTTGACTTTTGAGGTCAAAGGCGATTCGAGTTTCGATTTTAAGGTAGATCGATTTAAACCGTAAGATTATTTCGATTGAAAACCAAGCCGGATTTTTTGTAACGTTAATTATGACGTATTCGGCGAAAATTTCATTGTTCTTAAATTTAACATTCGGCTTTCAGATGTAAGCCTATGGAACAATGAAATTACAACTGCTAGCGATAAATTTCAACAACCAGAAATGGGAGGTTAATTATGAAAAATTTAGTATTGCATGAAACAAGAATCAAATCGACAGATTTGAATAGAGGACAAAGTCGGCGGCGTATTTTTAGTGCGTTTACGCTTGTCGAACTTTTGGTAGTAATTGCGATCATTGGAGTTTTGATTGCTTTACTTTTACCGGCGGTACAAGCCGCCCGTGAAGCGGCTAATAGATCAAGTTGTGCGAATAATCAAAAGCAGCTTGGTCTTGCGGTGCAAGTATTCGTTGACGCTAAAGGCGGAGGTTTGCCGCCGTTGTCGAATAGCATTCACCAACCCGGGATTTTCGTTTTCTTGTTTTCGTTTATGGAACAGGAAGCGTTGAGTCAATTTGTTTTCGTCGATCATCC
>JAITAZ010000132.1 GCA_031283825.1 Planctomycetaceae bacterium
TCAGCCCTAACATACGCAAACAGACTACGCCTAATTTTAAGATACGACGCAAAAAATATGACACAATCAAACGCTAATCAACTTTTAGAGTCGTACATTGAGAGGGTTAGATAGTTGTATTAGTTGTAGTAGTTGTATTAGTTGTATTAGTTGTAGTAGTTGTTGTTGGGGAAGAGAGAAAATGCGGCTAATTGTTCTTTCAAATTTTCAATTAAAAATAAAAAATTAATTCCGAATTTACATTTATGATTCATCCGTTTAATTTGCGTCGATTGAAAGATAATTGGTTTTGTTGTCGAGATCGAACTCGGACGAATAATTTTTTATTTTCGTACGAAAAATCATCCGACGCGAAAAAAGACGTCAACGACTCTATTAACGAGTTCAAAATTATTGCTCCAATCGACGATGCCGATGGCGAACAAATTGAGTTGTCTGAAAACGATTTTCAACGAGATTTATTATCGCGAGTTGAGGCGGTATTATTTTTGAGTCGCGAGCCTTTGACGATACGTCGTATTAGTCAGTTGGCAGAGTTGCCGGAAGGTACGCGGGTCAAGCAGATATTGCGCGAGTTGAATGAGCGTTATGACAAACATCGAATATCTTTTCGAATCGTCGAGGTGGCTGGCGGCGTTCAACTACGGACGCGACCAGAATTTGCGTCTTGGCTTTTGCGAATTCAAGAAGCGCCGGTAATAGTGCGGTTAAGTTCTCCGGCGATGGAGACGTTGGCGGTTATCGCGTACAAGCAACCGGTTCATCGCGCCGAAATCGAAAAACTACGCGGCGTACAATGCGGAGATATGATCCGTCAACTGTTAGAAAAAAATCTAGTAAAAATCGTCGGACGATCAGAAGAATTAGGTCGTCCGTTTTTCTACGGAACAACAAAATATTTCCAACAAATATTCGGACTAAAAAATCTAAACGATCTGCCAGATTACGAAACGTTGATGAAAAAAGAATAAAGATATTCAACAATCTCCGTAACTGTACTTTTCAAGAAAATAGTTATCGCGTAAAATAATATGGTCTTGTAACAGTTCATGATTTTTAAATTATGAATTATGAATTATGAATTTAAAAACCGTGAACGGTTACAAAATTTCTTTCTTGAATAACTACAAAATATTACTTAAATTTTTATTATGTTACGTCGAATTATTAAATCGTTTGTTTTTAACTCTCCGGCGATGAATATTCTCATGCTGGCGGTGCTTGTGTTTGGATTTATTAGCGGCGCGAAGTTGCGGCGAGAGACTTTTCCTCAGTTTGATATGGAAATGATTACCGTTACCGTTCCTTATCCGGGTGCTACGCCGGAAGAAGTTGAGAATGGTATCTGTCAAAAAATCGAGGAAGCGATTCAATCGATAAACGGGATTCGTAAAATTACGTCGGCGGCGACTGAAGGCTCCGCCGCCGTGATGATCGAACTTCGCAGCGATGAAAAAAACGTCGACCGCATTTTGGACAACGTAAAAAACGCCGTTGACCGAGTTCGTATCCAATTTCCCGACATGTCCGAACCTCCGGTTGTCCAACGTGCTGAAATGCAAGAGACAATTATCTCTGTCGGACTAATCGGTCCTGTTGATTATTCTGTCGAATCAGCTCTACGGCTTCGCAATGTCGCCGAAAATTTACGCGAAGAATTATTGTCGAAAAAAGGAATCAACATGGTGAATCTTGTCGGCACAAAAGATTATCAAATTGATATCGAGATACCTGAAAGTATTCTTCGGTCTTATCATTTAACGTTGGATCAGGCGGCGGCGATTATTCGTGCGGAAAATATTCAGACTCCCGGCGGCGTTATTCGTGCGCCGTCTCAAGAGATAAACGTAAGAACAGACAACAAACGATTCGACGGATGGAATATCGGCAAGTTACCGTTTATTACGTCGCGGAAAGGAGTCGTTATTCCGCTGGAAGACGTCGCGCATATCAGAGACGAGTTTGTTGACGGTCCTTCGTTGGCGGCAATTTATATTCCGCCGACGTCTGGGATTCCGTCTGATTATAAATCGATTTCGGGGCGTCCGGTAATTAAGTTAGCCGTTTTGAGAAATACGAATGAAGATTTATTTGCAATGACAGATCAAGTGCATGAATTTATAAAGGAGAAAAATCGCGCCGGAGTTTTGCCGCATGGTTATTCGTTAATTTATTGGGGAGACAGATCTGTAGAAGTTCGCGAGAGATTGAAATTGTTGACAAAAAACGGCATTCAAGGATTGATTCTTGTTTTTATTTTGTTGGCATTATTTCTTGACTTGAAGTTAGCGTTTTGGGTTGCGTTGGGGATTCCGTTTTCGATTTGCGCGACAGGTCTTTGGCTTTACGCTTCTGGTTTAACGTTAAATATGATAACAACTTTCGGATTCATTATGGGTTTGGGAATAGTGGTTGACGATTCGATTGTGTTGGGCGAAAACATTTATGCTCATCGCGAGCGGAAAAAGAGTTTTTTGCAAGCGGCGGTTGATGGTGCGACGGAAGTTTTTCCGTCGGTGTTTGCGTCGGTGTTGACTACGGTGATTGCGTTTGTTCCGCTTTTATACATTGCCGGAATAATGGGGAAGTTAGTTTTTTTAGTGCCGGTGGTGATGATAACGATGTTAATTTCGTCGTTGTGCGAGTGTGCGATGGTGTTGCCGTGTCATTTAGCTCATCGTGAGAATTTATTTCTTAAAGCGCTTGGCGGATATTTGTATATTTTTTCTTGGTTATTGATTCCGCTTAGTTATTCGAATAAATTTTCGTGTAGTTGTATGGAATTTATTGTGAAGAATATTTATGCGAAGTCGATAGCGGTGGTGTTGCGGAATCGTTTTACGTTTATTATTGGATGTCTTTGTGTGTTAGCGATTACGTTTGCGCTTGTGTTGACGGGTTGGGCGCCGTTTGTTGTTTTTCCGAAGATGGACAGTAATTCGATTCAGGCAACGTTAGTATTTCCCAACGGCACGCCGGAGGAAGTTACGGACAAGTGGACTCGTCATATTGAGCAATCGTTTTGGAAAGTTGCGAAAGAATATGAAGACGCCGGAACTCCGGTTGCGATTAAGTCGGGTCGAACTGTTGGGACGTCTTTGGAATCGCGCGGAGTAAATATTTCGGGCGTGGGCGGAGGAGGGGCGGGACATCAGGGCGGCGTTGAGGTTGAGCTTTTCGACGGCAGCAAACGAAAAATCAGCAGTATTGAAATTGTAGATCGATGGAGAAAAGAATCAGGCGCAGTTCCGGGCGCGGATAAGTTGACTTTCGCGTCGCAATCTTTTGGACCCGATGGCGGCGATATTTCTTTTAGACTGGCAATGAGATCTGAAGACGCTGACAAACTCAATCAAGCTGTTGAAGAAACGAAAAAGTATCTTGCGAGTATAAAGGGAACGCGGGACATTACCGACGGCGATATGCCGGGCAAGTATGAATTTCGATTGAGAATTAAGAATAGCGCGATGGCGATGGGATTACATCCAGACGATTTAGCGAAAGTGATTCGCGCAACTTATTATGGCGCGGAGGTGCAAAGGCTTCAACGCGGACGGCATGAGGTAAAGGTGATGGTATGTTATCCGCGCGAGGACAGGCGGTCGATTGGAGATTTCAACGAGATAAGAGTTAGAACGTCGGCGGGTGAATTTCCAATTACCGAGTTAGCGGAGATTACGGTTGAGCGAGGTTATACTTCTATTACTAGAATAAATCAGCAGAGATGTATTGAAGTATCGGCGGACGTTGACGAGGGAACGGCGAATGCACAAGAGATTGTTGCGAATTTAGTGAAAGATTATTTTCCGAACTTGCGTAAGAAGTATCCGGGAATTTCGGTTATTTGGGATGGTCGTCAGGAGGATTTATCGCAAGCGAGCGAGAGTATGATTATTGGATTTAGCGTTGCGATGTGCGTGATGTTTATGGTGTTGACGTTGCAATTTCGGTCGTATATTCAGCCTTTAATAATAATGGCGATAATTCCGTTTGGACTAGTTGGAGCTGTTGCCGCTCATGCGATTTATGGAACGCCGATTAAGTTATTTAGTTTATTCGGTCTAGTTGCGTTGAGTGGAATTATTGTGAATGATTCGATAGTGATGATAGATTTTATCAATCGTCGTGTTCGGTCTGGCGGTTTGGTTACG
>JAITAZ010000168.1 GCA_031283825.1 Planctomycetaceae bacterium
AAGAATCAATATTACATTGGGATTGCCTACGCTAGTTTCATCGGCAAAAATAATTTCATAATACGTCATACTAATCCAGATGATGTTTATAAACATCAATAGTTGAACACTATCATATCTGGTAAAAAGTAATTTTGTCATAAATTATTCTCCTTTTTAATTTTTGTAACAGGTCACGGTTTTTTAATTCGGAATTGAGTTTTGAGTAATACAAGCGAAATATTTGTACAAAAATTCAACTGAATGATTACGAATATAATTTTTATGAATACGTATGAAATAATCATTTGCAAATAACAAAAAATTAACGCTTGTAGAGACGCAATGCTTTGCGTCTCTATCAGTGATCTCTTGATCGAATTTAGGTTAAACCAACAAGAGACGCAAGGCATTGCGTCTCTACAATTGCTGTTAAAACAATATTTTTATTAGGAACGCGGTCGTCTCGACCGCATATTTAGGCGTTTTTTGCCAAAAAATAATGCAGGCGAGACGCCCGCGTTCCTCTCAAATTAGTTTTTAGACGTTACCTTAATTTGTAACTATTCACGTTTAATTTATAAAAATTTCCGTGAACGGTTACTAATTTTTTTTCTGATAACGTTCAACTTGAAAGTCGAACTTGTTGTTTGATTTTTTAACGTCAAAAGTCAAGCCTGAAGTTTCTGGACGTGAAAATTTTAAATCAACTAACGGTATATAATCTACATCGTCTGCGTCTGGCGTTTTTAAACCGAGCGGTTTTTTTGCTTCAACGTAAACTCGATATTCGCCATGCGGTAAACCATCGTTTTCTGTAAAAGAACCAATCGTATAATAGCCGCCTTCTCTGATAGTACCGCGAGCAAAATTTTTCTCATTGACAAAACATACAAAACCAAATTCTAAAGGTTCGTTGTTGTCGGAGTAGGTAACTTGCCCGCTCAACTTTTTCATTTCGTTACCGCATCCAACTAACGAAATAAAAAATAGCAAAAGAAAAAAATATTTATTTATCATATTTATCATCAAATTATGGTTTGTAAATATGCAATATCGGTTAATGATTCGCATAAAAATTATTGCCGGCGAAATAATAACGCCGCGTTTTTTTGTTACGTTATTTATTGTTGATGAAATTCGATAATTACTCTAATTGTCGATATAAAAAATCTCATCAAATTGCATACTTAAAGGAATTGTTTTTTGGGTTTAATCCAATCTATGAAAATTACAAATTATTCGTACTTGAAATTTTCAATTATCCGTTGGAATTTTTGTTTGTTGTTATAGGCTTTTTAATGTGAACAATATTTTTACTTTTTAAGTATAAATACGCATTCATCCGAAATATTCATGGACTTGAAACGATTCCCCCATCATCTACCGAAGTATAACTCCATGCAATATCCGGCGATAATGTTACAGAAATAGAATGAATAGAACCGTCTCCGTAAAGCGAGTTAAAAATACCAGCGTGCGCACTGCCAAGCGTTGGATGAGTAGAAGGCGAAGGAGTCGTATCCAGTGTTGAGGACAATTCATCCGATGGCGATCTGGCAATTACAAATGAATTTGCAGAAACAAGACGCGCAGAAGTAAAAGCGATAACTCCATCGCGAATACGTCCATAACTTCCCAACCAATGATTCGCTGCGGCGTTATCCGTTTTGACTGCCCAAGCAGGAACATGCTTTTCGCTTAACATCCATTGATTACTGATTCCGTCCGAATATCTTGTGAAAGTATCTTGCCATTGCCAGTCAGCGACATAATTGCTATCTCCGGTCGCATTTCCTGTTCTTCCATCTGTAAAAGTCAGCAATGGAAGTCTAAAAGGACCAACTTGATTACTTTGTACAGCGTGAGGTTTCGTTGTTGGATTTGCATTCATACAAACCCAACTCCAATCGGCGGTCTGATTTTTATTACGCATTGTGGTTAAAAAAGTGTAATCATTAATTGGACCTCGATTATCTCCGATAGATTTATGAGTTCCAAGCGTTGATCGCGAAGGACAAAAAAACTGTGGAACTCTAGCAAATCCATCAATTGATCCGTCAGAAACGATAGACCTATACCAATCTACTCCGGCGCGGCAAAAATCTGTTGGAGTATAAGTTGCCGTCGCTTTTGCAAACAAATTATTGTTTAATGTTCCATTGTGTCCTTTGTAATTCTGCATAGCGTCGTATAGACCTTGACGTTCCAAGTAAGGAAATAAAAGCATGTAAATTGTTGGTCGTAAGGCATAAATACAAGCCGGAGGTAATCCGTTTTGAGTATCATGAAAATTGTGGATTGCCAATCCTTGTTGTTTGAGATTATTTGTACATTGCATTCTTCGTGCTGCTTCGCGGGCGGCTTGGACGGCGGGTAGTAAAAGAGCGATTAACATTCCAATACTCGCGATTACTACCAGAAGCTCAACAAGCGTGAAACCAAAAAATTTAATAGAATCTTTAAGAAAGAAATGTTGAAAATCGCCGTAAAAACCATTTTTAACATTACGCACCCCCCCCCCCCGTCGGCGGGTGGAGGTTTTTTCGCGGTTGGTGAGGTGGGGGGTGAGATGAAACTGGGAGCGGGGG
>JAITAZ010000192.1 GCA_031283825.1 Planctomycetaceae bacterium
ACCTCATTAAAAACATAAACGAATAATGAGGTAATGAGGTTGGTTTTTGGGGGATTCATTGCTACTGAGGTTTTAAACAATAGTAAGAAAAATTAGGTTTTAAATGAGGTTTGCGGAAACTGTTAAAATACGCTTCGGAAAATTCTACTGATATATTACAATTTAGGTTTATTTAGTTATAGTTGATTTGTCTAGTCAATTATTTATTTAGTTAGTTAGGATTATAATTTTTCACTTCCCTCTTTATCACATTTAAATTATTGACTTTTACCACACAAAGGCATCATTTCCATTTTCCGCGATTATCTGTCAAATCCGATATTATCCGCGTTTAAAAATCCCCCTAATTATCCGTGTTTAAAACCGTGAACGGTTACAATAATTTTTTTGGGGACACTGGGGACGTTCTTGTTTGAAATCTGAAGTTAATGACTCGGGGAGATAAAACTGAAAAAAAATCTCTCTCTTTTAAAAAGGCTTTTGTTTTCTGTTGAGTTGTTAATCATGGTTTTTAAATTAGTGCGTCCCCAGTGTCCCCAATGTCCCCAGCGTCCCCTAAGTCCCCCCAAAAAATAAGTAACCGTTCACGAAATTTTTTATTTTTTTATCGAAAAATTCAAACGTGAAACCTATGTAGAGACGCAATGCCTTGCGTCTCATTGTTCGATCAAAAGATCATCGATAGAGACGCAAGGCATTGCGTCTCTACATTTGGTTTAGCTATTCAAAAACGGTAATTGTTACAGCACAAAATTCAAAACAAATTATCTGTGATAAAAATATCCGTTTTGGCATCTGACATTTATAATTACTTCTGGTTTTTTGTCTTTTTTTACGGGGTCGCATGATAAAGTTACCGTTGAAGTTTGTCCTTTTTGCACGTGTTGAATGACTCCGTGCAAATACGCCTCACTCACGACCTGATGATTCTTGTCATAAACACAGGCAACCTCGACCAAATGCGGGATAGAAAGATATTGTCCGGGTTGCAACGTTACCGGAATTTCAATCGATTTGCCATCAACCGAAACACGAAAATTTTTCACCGCCGACGAAGCATTTTCTGGAACACGAATAACATATTGAAAATGTCGATTGTTCGTATGATACCACGCTTTCGGATTTTCTCTGTATTGCGGAAATGTTACCTTCCACGAAGTCTCTTTGCCGTCCGCATGAGAAATCAAATCGTCAGAAAGTCCGATTTCGTTGTAAAGCGCTGGATTGTGAGTCCAACTCCAATCAATACTTAAAGGCTTGACTGATTCCACGCCGCCACTTACCGGAGTCGCATTCATCACAGACGAAGGCAGAATTTTCACCCTCTCATTTTTCCAACGATGGTCGAATTTTAAATCCCAACCGCCGTCGTCTTTTCGTGTCAATTTATAAATTACGTCCGATTGACGCAACAACATTTTTTGATATTCCGAAAACGCATTTTCCGCCTTTGCCTGCTCCCACTGCGAAAAAGTTTTTACAACTTGCTGATATTCGGGATTTCTCCTAATCGAATTTATATCCATCAAAAAATCCACGCCCGAATCCCATCCGGTTGACAACGCCATCACCCAGTTAATGTCTTCAGCCGTCGCGGAACTTGCACCTTCATATTGTCCCATCTTGCTTGGCAACAAATTTCTGTCGAGTTCCAATTGCCGAGACAATCGATAATCAAGCATCGAAAAACGGAAACCTCTGTCGCGGTCGCCTTCTCCCCAACTAATATGAGACATAAAATGCCAACTGTAATTGGAAAAAGTCGAGGGCGTTGTTAGTATTTCTTTTTTGTTTTTGACTAGTTTTTCAAAAATATTTTTTAGAAAAATATTTCCGGTATAAGTTCCATAACCAGTTTGATCACAGCTTTCAAAACCGTCAACGATAAGGTTATCGACGTCGGTTTTCAAGATAATATCACTCAAACGATCCGCAAATTCGTTGCTCATATCAAGCGTTCCGGGATAGAAATTATTGTAACCGGCAAAAACCATAAATCGAACTCGGCTTTGCTCTTTATGTTCCGACGCTTTAGTATGAAACGCGCCGCGTTGACATCCTTTAACAATAATCTTATTGCCCTCAACCGCGACATTCTTGAATTGAATCAATTCATTCTCGACACGAATAACCCGCGTTGACTTGATAGCCGTTTCAATATCTTTATCTTTATTTTTATCGTTATCGAGATCGTTTTGGACGGCGATTGTCGTGTCGGTTGCTGAGACACCGACCGCAAGTTTAGTTTCGGGTTTAAATGTTTGTAATCTTTCGTCTGGAATCGGCGAAATGTAAGGCTCTGGAGCGGGATTGGGTTTTAGAAATGTTGTCAAAGTGTAGAGCGTTAGTCCGATATTATTTTTTTTCGCTTCTTTGCTGTCTTCGAGAATTGCCGCGATTCCGCTGGGATAAACGCTGGGGTTGATATTAAAATGTCCCCAGTTGCTCATCATATTTGAGCGAATACACAAAATTCTGGCATTAAGCGATTTGGCAAGATTCAGATATTCGTGAAAATTCTTTTCGTTGTAATTTGCCCAAAGACAAAATCGTTTTCCTGCGTCTGTATATTTATTCCAAACGCCTTCGTAAGTCGGGTGAGGCAAGCCTTCTGCCAAAACAATTTTTTCGATGACATTTAATTCGTTTTTCTTACCGGACTGACAACCATACAACGCGACAGCTGAACCGACAGTAGTCAAGTCAGATATTGGCGTTGATTTTCGGAGTTTACTGATCGTTTCGAGTCCGTTGTTATCGACGAAAATAAATCGACCTCGCGTATGGTCGAAAGAGAACAGTTGTATCAACGAGCCTTCGTCAGTATAAGACGCCGCCGATCTTGGCGCGGCGTCGGTATTTGGCTCTAGACTTAACAAGCCGATAGCAAAATTATCGCTGCGATTCATACCGAGCCATTCGGCGATTTGTCCTTTCATGGTTGTTTGATAAGGTCCCCATGAAATTTGACTGACTTCCGCAACCGGCTCGGCTTTTACTAATTCCATTCTGAACCAACCTTGTTTTGGAGTGATCAAAACGGTCAGCTTTATTCCTTTATCGTAAGACAGTTCGATTGACGTACTGTTGTCATCTTTTTTTGTTGCTTTAGCAGAGATTGGTTGCAACATGATTGTTTTGCCGTTGTTGTTTTTATCGTCGTTGTAGAGTCCGCATTCAATCAGATAACTTGATTCTTTGCGGGCAATATAATTTTCGCCGGTAGAAATACCAGTTAGCGAAATTATTTTTCCCGTTTGAGAAATCGCAAGACGCAAATCTCCCGCCTTCCCGTCAAACGCTAATTGCTCTTCCGCATCCGCCGTAAAAATTAACAACGTCGAAAATGCGAAAAATAAAATTGTAACGAATTTGATTCTCATAAAAATTCTCCTTCTACTAACTCATGTTACGCACTTGTTGCCCCAGATCAGGTAGGCGACCGTAGGTTCGCAACCTTTCGGCGAAAGGTCGCGTCGGCGTTAGCCGACGGTAAATCTGAAATGATTTTAATAATTATTGTCGAATCTTTTTTATCGTTGCCTTCGGCAACGCGACCTTTCGGCGAAAGGTCGCCTACCTGATCGGTGATCAACCTGCCTACCTGATCGGTGATCTTTTGATCGAACAATAAAGACGCAAGGCATTGCGTCTCTACATTTGTTAATTTGGTAACCGTTCACGTTCAAAAGAAAAAATCCTACGCCCTTTTGGAGCGTAGGATTTTTTTCTCTTTGCGTGAATGGTTACAAAAAATAAGACTCGAAGCAATTTTGTAACATGAATTATTCGTTATGTTTAAAGTTTGGGTCGTTTCTTAAAACGGCTTTTCGGCTTAGTTTTATTCTGTCGTGATCATCTACAGAAAGAACCACAACTTGGAAACGATCTCCAACTCTAACTA
>JAITAZ010000259.1 GCA_031283825.1 Planctomycetaceae bacterium
CAAGTCGAATTTATCTAGTGTGAAAATTCCGTATAGAATTATTTTCATTTTGGGTATTGGGTCGATAATTTTGTTATTAATTTTTTGGTTTCATATTATGCGGTTTGGTAAATCGTGGAATAGTCATGAATTGATTTGGCGGTTATCTCCGATAGATTCTTTTATGTCTTATGCTTCTAATTTTGGGCAATCTTATATAATTTTGTGTATTCCGGCGAGTATTTTTGTGTTTTTGCGTATTCGTGATTCGGGTTGGGGTTATTGGTTATTTTGTTTATTGGCGTGTGGTTCTGTGATTTCTTTACTTTCATTGAAAATGTTTGTTTATTCTTGGTATAGTTTTCTTTTTTCTTTTCCGTTTTTTGTGGTTCTTGCTTTATTTATAGACCATGTTGGTAAATTGCTCTCTAAATTTAATGGACGTTATGGTTGGATGTGCGGAGTTGTTTGGTGTTGTTTTATGACATTATTAAATGCGTCAACGTTAAACAATTATTATAAAGACGGCAATCGTTATGACAGGCGGTTTGTGTGTAAATATATTCAAGATCATTTTCAAGCGGGTGATCAGGTGTTTTCTCCATTTACGGCGGAGGTTGTCAATACTTACATTCCAACAGATATTTTGCCTGAAAGAAATACTCATCGATATTTTACAAATTTGTTTAATGAAATCAGCAAAGATAAAGACAAGCCGAATCCATCGCGTTTTTGGATTATTCTGACTCGCGGCAATTATATTTCTTTATCGGATTATGATAAAAAAACTCGCAATTGGATTGATAAAAATTGTCATCATGAGGGAAGTTTTGGAAAATTCCATTACGGAGATACAAAGTTTCTTGAAGTTTTTTTATATTCGCCTAAATCCCCGCCAACGTCAACTTTAGATTTCGAGCAGTAGAGAAATTCTAAAAACGCGAAACTCGGCAACTGTTCACGGTTTTGTAAATTCGGAATTATAACTCATGTTACGCACCTGCTGCGAGTTTTATTTTTTGGGGGGACGTTGGGGACAAAGGGGACGTTGGTGACACTGGGGACGTTTTTGTTTGAAATCTGTGGTTGATGACTCAGGAGATAATACTGAAAAAAATCTCTCTCTTAAAAAGGCTATTGCCTTCTGTTGAGTCATTAATCATGGTTTTTAAATTAGCGTGTCCCCAGTGTCCCCTAAGTCCCCTTTGTCCCCAATGTCCCCCCAAAAAAATAATATGGTTTGTAAAAATACCATGAATGGTTACTATTTTTTTTAGTTAGCGCAATTCGGCTTTTGAAGCTGCCCAGTAGATAATCCCTCGACCCCAGATCAAGTAGGCAAACAGATCAGGGGCAGCAAGTGCGTAACATGAGTTACATAAAAATTTATTCCTGTAATAATTTTGCTATTTCGGTTTTTCCTGCGAAAATTGCTGGTCCTGTGGCGGATAAAAAGCATAATGCTAACGTTACTCCGAAACCTATCGACAACCAATAAATCGGAATCGTCAACGGAGAAACAAAGCCGCCGAAAAATGACGTGTATCGCATCAAGCCGATAAAACACCACGCCGCAACTACGCCAAATCCTAGACTAATCGCTATTGCCGCAATTGAAATCAAAATTGCTTCCGCCATAATCAATCGAACAAGTCCGGATCTCGTAACACCAAGACTCCGCAAAACGCCAAGCTCAAAACGACGCGTCCGAATCGATGCCGCTATCGTTCCCATCAATCCGATTGATGAAATCGCAAGTATTATCAACGGCATCTTGGCGGCGGCTTGAATCACGCTGTCCGCTCGACTGTTGACTCTGTCCGTTAAATACTCGCGAGAATTAACCTTGACCATCGGATGACGCACAACCTCATTGCCAACTACAACCGACGAATCTCCGCCAAATGACGGAAAACTCGGCACAGATCCGCGAACAGGATATTTGTCGGCTAATTTTTGTAACGAATATTCAAGGTCTTTGTCGGATACGGTTGGTTTTCCGGAAGCGTCTAAAGTTCGGTCGAACCAGAAGAATCCGGCGTTGTTTAGTTTGAAGTCGCTTTTTACGATTTCATAAGGAGACAATAACATTGCGCCGGTTCTTCCGCCGCGTTTGCGGACGCCGCTCAATTTTGTCATCCAAAGCCATCCCGGAATCGTTACGACTCCACAGACCTCATACTCGACAATCTCTTCGCCTCCTCCTCCGAATCCTCCGCCGAATCCGCGACCTACGAATCCTCCGCCCATTCCGCGACCTCCCATCCCTCGACCACCTCGACCTTCTCGACCTTCAGATCGTCCGCGATTTTCTGTAGTAGCATCAGGTTGATTCGTTGACAGTTGAGATTGTGATTGTGCTTGAAATTGTGGTTGAGATTGATCCGTTGAGTCGTTGGTTGATTCGTTTTGGCTATTGCGTTTATTTTCTGGATCGATAATTCTTTCTCTAGTGAATCCTGCGTTTTCTCCTCTTCCGCCTCCTCCGCCTCCACCTCTTCCGCCGAATGTTTGGGCGTCGAATTCTCTTGGGACGACTAGTTCGATTTTATCTCCGACGTGTAATTTTGCGCGAAAGGCGAATGAGTCTGGGATTAGGCAATATCGTCCTCCGGTTTCTAATTTCTCTAGTGCTGATTGAAGAGTTCCTTCTTGAAATTCGACTTCGATTAGTGGTTTTGTTCCGTCGGGTTGTTTGTGGAATGATTTTTTTATATCGATTCCGAAAACGATTCCGTTGGTTTGTTGCGGATTTAATCCGTTGTTGATGAAAGTCGAGGTTTGACGTTGTGAGAAGTATGCTTGTTCGAGTGCGACGGGCAGGAATCGGTTTGAATCGACGCCGAGTGTGTTGCGGACTGTTTCGATTTCGGACAACGGCAAGGCGGTTGGGTTTGTGGTTACTAGCGTGTTTGGCAATGTTTTTGAATGCGTGAACGGAACGAGCATTGAGTAACCTGATATTTCAAGGAATGAATAGACTCCGAGTCCGATGCTGATTGCTATTGTCGTGCCGAGCGTGCGCCAGATATTGATCGAAAGTTGATTCGCCAAGAGTTCTTTTCGGACGAACATTATTTTTGCAACGAGCGGAGTGAATATTTTTTCGACTAAAATAATAGCGGTCGGCGTGATTAGTGCGCAGCCGATAATTTGAGTTGGCAAGCCGATAAAGGTGTACAGAAAAATTCGTAATTCTGTTCCTTTGGCGATGCTATCGACGGTTGTGAAAATCGGGCAGATTAGCAGCATCGCGATGCCGGCAATTGTTGAAAGTGTCAGCCAACTGGTTTTGATTGTTGCGGAATTGCTTCGGTTCATGCCTTCGAGCGGGTCGATTTTTGAGCTGCGCCATGCGGGATAAATTGCGGCGAGCAGTGATCCGACAAGTGCGGCGATTCCGGCGGTTGTGATTGCGGTTTTGCTGAGGTGAATTGTTTTACCGCCGCCGAATGCATCGGGTTGAAACCAAACTGTAAGTTGCAGAATCAGCCAACCGGCGAGCATTCCGCCGAGCCAACCGAGAAGGCAAAGGATCACGCTTTCGCCGAAAACGAGAACGGATATTTTCCAACGCGGCATTCCAACGGATCGAAGCATCGCGAAAACGCGAGACCGTTCGCTAACGCCCATGCTTAATGCGGTGAACACGATCAAAATTGAAACAAGCGTCGAAAAAATTATAACGGAATTTGTCGAGCCGGCGTCTCCCATTAGTCCTCCTCCGCCGCGTCCGCGATTGGTTTTGAGTTGTTTTTCAACTTCTTCGATATTGACGAATCGAATTGATTGTTCGGCGGCGGCGAGTTTAGTTTTGGTTGATTCTTCAAATTGTTTTACGTTGACGTTATCTTTTAGTCGGATGTATGCGAAGTCGATTTTTGATTTTTCGTTTTCGGGAGTCGGGCTGATTTTTTCGGCGGTTTTGGGTGAAACGTAAAGCGCGCCGACGATAGGCGAACTTCCGCCGCCGAATCGTCCGCCGGATAATTTTTGCTCGAACAGACCGACGATTTTAATTTTGAAATCGCGAGTATTGACTCGGCAGATAACGGTATCTCCGACTTTAACGGGTTCGGATTCTTCGCCGAAAGCTCTTAAACTTCCTGCTGCGCCGCTGCCGATTACGCCTTCCATTGCGGCGTCTGTGCTGTTTGAATCGTCGGCGAACCAGCGTCCGTCTTGTAATTCAAATGGAGAAATGTTGACATCAATTCCGATTATCGGCGGACTTTGCATCGGTGTTCCGGTGCCGGCGCGTTGTCGGCGAAGTGCGGCTTGATCGTCGTTGGAGTCGAGCATTTTTGCCATCACGTTGCGGATTTGGCGGGCGGTTGAAACGCGGACAACTTGATCGTTGGATTTCAATTCTGTCAACAACGATTCAGGGAAAACGAGCGGCACGGGAGGAATAGGCGGCGAATTAGGAACGGGCGGAGTTGACGCATTTTGACGTTCCGGCATGACGGCGAGTTGAAAGTTGCCGAGATAATTTTCGCTATCGTTATCGAATCGGAGGATCATAAGGTCGATGCTGCCGATTAACCAAACGACCATGCAGGACATCGCCATTGTCGCGATTACTGCAAAAGAAATACGCGAGCGATGAAACCATGCTTCGCGAAAAATTAGTTTAAGTAATAGTGTCATGCTAATATCTCCTTTTTGTTTGAGTTAATGATTTGTTCATCGACGATTCTTCCGTCTTTGAGTGTGATTTTTCTATCTCCCCAATCGGCGACAGATTTTTCGTGAGTTACTAAAACGATGGTGCGATTTTCTTTATCGCAGAGTTCGCGTAGTAATTTGCAGATATTTTCGCTATTGACTGAGTCGAGGTTTCCGGTGGGTTCGTCGGCGAGTATGATTGCCGGATTGATAAGCAACGCGCGACCGATTGCTACTCGTTGTTGTTCTCCGCCGCTGAGCGAATCGGGGCGATGATGACGACGGTCGTAGATTTCTAGAGTGTGGAGTAAGTCGTTTAATTTCTCGCGGGCGATTTTCACGCCGCCGTCGATTAGTGATGGCAGTAAAATATTTTCCGAAGCTGTGAGCGTTGGAATGAGATTAAAGGATTGAAATATTACGCCGATATTCCGACATCGAAACCGTGTACGCACCGAGTCGGAGAGGTTATATATTTCGTTATTATTGATTTTGACATTACCGACTGTCGGCGTTGTCAATCCGGCGATAAGGTGTAGCAATGTGCTTTTACCGGAGCCGGAAGTCCCCATAATTGTAAGGAATTCGCCCACTTTAACGCGAAGAGAAATATCGCAAACCGCATTCACATTCACGTTGCGGCTTTTGTAAACTTTACTCAAGTTAGATATTTCAACAGGAAATTCTAGGTTATTCATTTTTAAATTTTAATGTTTAAGTTTTAAAGTTAATGGTTATAAAAATTCGGAATTCGGAATTATTTTTAAACGCGGATAATTAGGGGGATTTTTTAAACGCGGATAATAACTGATAGGACGGATAATCGCGGAGAATGGAAATGACGATTTTAATATTTATAAAATTGTATTATTTATTTAGGTTTATTTATTATTAAGTAAAATATTAATTATTAATTATTATTGAGTTAGTCTTTAATAATTTCTTGCATCCCCTCCTTTATCCCTTTAAAATAATTGATTTCTACCATACAAAGGCATCATTTCCATTCTCCGCGATTATCCGT